>NZ_JALJAZ010000001.1:642500-832500 GCF_022899245.1 Falsirhodobacter halotolerans | reverse complement strand
GGGCGGAAGATCCGGCCATTCCGCCCCCAAGACGACGACCGCCCCGTCCTTGCAGTATGTGGCGACATGGGCGGGCGCGCCCTTCCCCTTCAGATGAACAAGGGCCCTCCCGGACAGGTCGGCCACCCGCGCCCCGGTGGCATCGCGGTGAAATCCCGCGCGCTCGGCGGCGTCCTTCTGCGATGCCAGATCGCCATCCCGCTCCAACCAGTTCGCCGCGGCAAATCCGGAACCGGTCGGAAAGGACAACGCCCGACCCTGCGCCGTGGTCACACCCACCACGCCCCCATCGGCCGCGATCAGCACCTCGGGCCGCGCGCCTGACATCCACAGTCCAGCGGCCACCGCCATGGGGGCAAGCGCGGCCCAGCGGGCTTGGGTGGGCCAGATCACCATCCACAGCGCCGCCAGATACAACATCGGCATCACCGGGCCCGGCGGGGCTGGAATGCCGCGCACCGCCCCCCCGAATCCCGCCACCCAATGGGCGACCGCAAGTATCCAGCGCCCGCCCGCCTCCATCAGCCACATTCCCGGCTGCGGCAGCCCCAGCGGCCCGAAGATCGACGCCAGGACCGCCCCCGGCATCATCAGCATTCCCATCGCCGGAACGGTCAGCATGTTCGCCAGCAACCCGTATTCGGCATATCGGTTGAACTGCGACGCGGCGATCGGCCCCGTCGCCAGCCCCCCGATGACCGAGGAAAGCACCGCCGTGTAAACCGGAACGGACCACTGCGGCAGGCGTCCGCGAAACGTCATCCGGTCCACAAGGCCGAATCCCCAGATCAATGCGACGGTGGCCGCCATAGACATCTGGAACCCGACATTCATCAAGCTTTCAGGTTGCCACAGCAGCAAGACCAGCGCCGACAGGGCTGCGGTCCGCAAAGAGATCGCCCGCCGGTCGCACAGGATCGCCCCCAGCATGATCGCCGCCATGATGAACGCCCGCTCGGTCGCGACATTGCCCCCCGACAGGGCCAGATAGAATCCCGACACCGCCAGCGCCGCGCAGGCCGCAAGTTTCTTGGTGTTCAGATACAACGCAGCGAAGGGGATCAGGGCCAGACCGTAACGGACCAGACCGAAGGTGAAGGCCACGAGAAACGCAAGGTTCATCCCCGAAATCGCCAGAAGGTGCGACAGGTTCGAATCGCGCAGGGCCTCGACGGTGGATTGCGTGATGCCCGATCGGTCCCCCGTCACCGATCCCGCGGCAAAGGCCCCGGCCTGCCCCGGCACCTGCTCTTGTATCCGCGACGACAAAAACGCGCGTATCCGACCGATGATTTGCGCCCCCGATTCGGGCGGGGCCAGCGCCAGCACCGGCACACGCGTGTATCCGATCCCCCCCAGCCGATCGAACCAGGCCATGCGGCGGAAATCGAATCCCCCCGGCTCGGTCGGGGGCATGGGCGCGCCCAGAAAGGCCGTGGTCATCACCCGCGCGCCGGGCTTGGGCGGCGGCATCGTCCAATCGCCGTGGATCGAGATGCGCACCCGCGCGGGCGTCCGCTCCGGCTCCATCCGCGACAGGACGACATGGTCGAGCGTGATCCGCAGCTTGTCGGAAGCGTTGCGGTCTACCTCGACCACCCGCCCCTCCACCGGGCCATAATACTGAAAGCCCAGAACCGGCGCCGCCACCCAATGCGCCCGAACCCCCGTCACCCCGAACCCAAGCGCCACGAAGGTCAGCGCCAGCGCCACCGGCTGCCACAGATACGGCCCCCGCCATGTAAGACCGCCGCCCAGCAGGACAAGCCCGGCCAGCGCGGCATAGACCCAGCGTGCCGGTTCCCACGGCAGGGCGAACCATCCCGCGATCCCCAAGCCCAGACAGACCGGCAAGAAGGGAAACATGGCGCCGCGCACTTCGGCCAACGCAACAAGCGGTCGTGCCAACACCTTGTCCTTCTGGGCGCGATTGCCTAATCAATCCAGGCACAGCATGTCCACGAATATGGTTTCCAGAAGGTTAATCCGCATGGCCGAGATCGTCACCCGCTTCGCCCCCTCGCCCACGGGATACCTGCATATCGGCGGCGGACGGACGGCGCTGTTCAACTGGCTTTACGCCCGGGGGCGCGGCGGAAAGTTCCTGTTGCGGATCGAGGATACCGACCGCGAACGCTCCACCCCCGAGGCGACGGACGCCATCCTGAAGGGCCTGACATGGCTGGGACTGGACTGGGACGGCGAGGTTGTCAGCCAGTTCGACCGCAAGGACCGCCATGCGGAGGTCGCGCGGCAGATGCTGGACGCCGGCACCGCCTATAAATGCTTCTCCACGCAGGACGAAATCGAGGCCTTCCGCGAGGCGGCGCGGGCCGAAGGCCGTTCCACCCTGTTTCAAAGCCCGTGGCGCGATGCCGATCCCGCAACCCACCCCGACGCGCCCTTTGTCATCCGCATGAAGGCCCCGCGCGACGGCCAGACCGTCATCGCCGACGAGGTGCAGGGCGACGTGACCTTCGGCAACGACCAGCTGGACGACATGGTCGTCCTGCGCTCGGACGGCACGCCGACCTATATGCTGGCCGTGGTGGTGGACGATCACGACATGGGCGTCACGCATGTCATCCGCGGCGACGATCACCTCAACAACGCGGCCCGTCAGCAGATGGTCTATGACGCGATGGGCTGGACGGTGCCGGTCTGGGCGCACATCCCGCTCATTCACGGCGCGGACGGCAAGAAACTGTCCAAACGCCACGGCGCCCTGGGGGTCGAGGAATATCAGGTCATGGGATACCCCGCCGCCGGAATGCGCAACTACCTCGCCCGGCTGGGGTGGAGCCATGGCGACGATGAGATCTTCACGACCGCGCAGGCCATGGAGTGGTTCGACCTCTCCGGCATCGGCCGCGCCCCCGCACGGCTGGACTTCAAGAAGCTGGAACACACCTGCGGTCAGCATATCGGCATGATGGACGACGCCGATCTGATGCGGGAACTCTCCGCCTTCCTTGATGCCAGCGGGCAGCCGGCCCTGACGCCGGTTCAGGACGAGCGGTTGCGTGCGGGCCTGTATTGCCTGAAGGATCGGGCGAAAACCTTTCCCGACCTTCTGGAAAAAGGGCGTTTCGCCCTCGTCTCCCGTCCGGTTGAACGGGACGACAAGGCCGAAGCGGCGCTTGATTCCGTATCCCGTAGCATACTGAAAGATTTGACGGACCGCCTCCGCGGTGCTAGCTGGACGAGAGAGGATCTGGAGCCGCTTTTGACCGCCATGGCCGAAGAACGGGGACTGGGTTTCGGCAAGCTCGCCGCCCCGATCCGCGCCGCCCTGGCCGGACGCACAGCGACCCCAAGCGTTTACGACATGATGCTGGTCATCGGTCGGGACGAGACGATCGCCCGGTTGGAGGATTGCGCCCCCTAAGGCGCATCCCCCGGCCGTGCGCGCATATGGGGACAGATGTGTCCCCCGACGACTGGAGAGGGATGACCTATGACGAAAAACGCCTCATTGACCTTCGGCGACAAGACGGTGGAGTTGCCCGTCCGCAGCCCGACGGCAGGCCCTGACGTTCTCGACATCCGCAAGCTGTATGGCGAACTGGACGTGTTCACCTACGACCCCGGCTTCACGTCCACCGCATCGTGCGACAGCGCCATCACCTTCATCGACGGCGACAAGGGCGAACTTCTGCATCGCGGCTACCCGATCGAGCAGTTGGCCGAACAGTCCTGCTTCCTTGAGGTCTGCTACCTGCTGCTCTACGGCGATCTGCCGAGCCAGGCGCAGATGGAAGAGTTCCGCACCACGGTCACGCGCCACACCATGGTGCATGAACAGATGCACAACTTCTTCCGCGGTTTCCGCCGTGATGCGCATCCGATGGCGACGATGGTCGGGGTCGTGGGGGCCATGTCGGCCTTCTATCACGACAGCACGGACATCACCGACCCGCACCAGCGCGAGGTCGCGTCCTTCCGCCTGATCGCCAAACTGCCGACGATCGCTGCCATGGCCTACAAATACGCGATCGGCCAGCCCTTCGTGTATCCGCGCAACGATCTCGATTACGCGTCGAATTTCCTGCACATGTGCTTCTCGGTCCCGGCCGAGACCTATGAGGTCAACCCGGTTCTGGCAAAGGCCATGGACCGGATCATGATGCTGCACGCCGATCACGAGCAGAACGCCTCCACCTCCACCGTGCGTTTGGCCGGATCGTCGGGCGCGAACCCCTTCGCCTGCATCGCAGCGGGCATCGCCTGCCTGTGGGGCCCGGCGCATGGCGGTGCGAACCAGGCCTGTCTGGAAATGCTGCGCGAGATCGGGACCGTGGACCGCATCCCCGAATACATCGAAAAGGCGAAGGACAAGAACGATCCCTTCCGCCTGATGGGCTTCGGCCACCGCGTCTACAAGAACTTCGACCCGCGCGCCAAGGTCATGAAGGAATCGGCCGACGAGGTGCTGGAGCTGATGGGGATCCACAACAACCCCACGCTTCAGGTCGCCAAGGAGCTTGAGCGGATCGCGCTGGAGGACGACTACTTCGTCTCCAAGAAGCTTTACCCGAACGTCGATTTCTACTCCGGCATCATCCTGGATGCGATGGGCTTCCCCACCTCGATGTTCACGCCGATCTTCGCACTGTCGCGCACGGTGGGCTGGATCAGCCAGTGGAAAGAGATGATCTCGGACCCGGCGCTGAAGATCGGGCGCCCGCGTCAGCTTTATACCGGGCCGGCGCGTCGGGATTACACCGACCTCAGCACCCGCTGACCCCCCAAAGGACCGGCCCCGTGCCGGTCCTTTTTCATTCGGCGGGTTGATAGACGCCCTGTTCCTTCAACGCGTCCACCACCTCTTTGGGCATGTAGGTCTCGTCGTGCTTGGCCAGCACCTCGGAGGCGACGAAGACGTCGCTCTCCATCCGGCCCGTGCCGACCATGCCCTCCCCCTCGCCGAACAGATCGGGCAGGATGCCGGCAAAGGTGGCGGGCACCGACGCGCCCCCATCCGTCACGCGGAACCGCACCGTTTCGCCCTGCCCCCGGACCAGACTGCCTTCCTCCACCAGCCCGCCCAAGCGGAACACCTCGCCGTCGCGCGGCGGATCGCTCAGAACCTGACTGGGAGAGCGGAAGAAGTTTATCCCGTCCCGCATCGACCAGCCGACCAGCGCCGTCGCCAGCGCTAGCGAGACGAAGGCCAGGACGATGATCTGGATCCGGCGGCGTTTCTTCAGGCCCCTCATGCGCGGCTCAGGGAAAGACGGGGGACAGCATGAGGCCCGCCGTCTCGTCCAGACCCAGCATCAGATTGGCATTCTGCAACGCCTGCCCCGACGATCCCTTGCACAGGTTGTCCAACGTGGCCACCACAAGCGCCCGCCCCGGTATCCGGTCCCCCGCCACGCCGATATGCACATGGTTGGACCCGCGCACATCGTGGCTGGAGGGCAGTTTGCCCATCGGCAGCACATGGATGAACGGCTCCTCCGCATAACGGTCCGCCAGGGCGCGATGGATCGCCGCCGGTTCACCGCGGACATAGACATCGGCCAGAATCCCGCGATTCATCGGCACCAGATGCGGGGTGAACTGCACCAGAACCGGCCGCCCCGCAACCTTCGAGAATTCCTGATCGAATTCCCCCAGATGCCGATGCGTGCCGCCCGCGCTATAGGCGTTGCAGCCTTCGGACAGTTCGGCGTGCAGCAGATTTTCCTTCAAGCTGCGCCCCGCGCCCGACACGCCGTTCTTCAGGTCCATCACGATCTCATCCAGATTGATCACCCCCGCTTCGATCAACGGGCGCACGGCGTATTGCCCGGTGGCCGCGTTGCAGCCCGTGCCCGCGACCAGCCGCGCCGCACGGATGTCGTCGCGATAAAATTCGGTCAGGCCATAGACGGCCTCGGCCTGCATCTCCACCGCCGCATGGGGCTGGCCATACCATTTCTGATATTCCGCCGGATCGCGCAGCCGGAAATCGGCCGACAGATCGACGATCTTCAGGTCCTTCGGCAAATCCTTGATCACCGCCTGCGACGTGGCATGGGGCAGAGCGCAGAAGGCCAGATCGACGTTCGAGAAGTCGATCTCCTCGATCTTGCACAGGTTGGGCAGGTCCAGATGCCGCAGGAACGGGAACACGTCGCCCATCGCCATGCCCGCCTTGCGGTCGCCCGACAGCGCCACGATCCGCATCGACGGATGGGTGGAGATCAGGCGCACCAGTTCCGCGCCGGTATAGCCGGAGGCGCCGAGGATGGCGATGCGTTGGGTCATGTCATATCCTTTGTGTCAGGCGGCCTCGAACCGGACGGCTCGGCGCAGAAAACGCGTGGCGTGGTTCGACACGCTGTCGGGGTTGCCGGTCGTCAGATACCGCGTTTGCGTGCCCGCGCCAACAAACTCGGGCCGCCGGGCCAGATAATCGTCCAGCGCCGCCGCAACCAGACCGGGCTGGGAAAAGACCGAGACATCCGGGCCAAGCGCACGGCGGAACACGGTTTCCATCATCGGATAATGGGTGCAGCCCAGCACGGCGGCGTCGGGGCGCGGCATCCGGCGCAGCAGCGCCTCGACATGGCTGCGCACCAGCGCCTCGGCCAGGATGTCGTCCCCCGCCTCGATCGCGTCGACCACGCCGCCGCAGGGCTGCGCCTCCACATCAACACCGATCGCGCGGAACGCCAGTTCCCGCTGGAACGCGCGGCTGGCCACCGTCGCCGGTGTCGCGAACAGGGCCACATGCTTCACCCCCACCTCGCGCGGGGGGGTGTTGTCGCCCCATTGCCGCTCGGTCAGCGCCTCGATCAGCGGGACGAACACGCCCAGCACACGCTTGTCGGCGGGAATCCACGTCTCCTGCATTCGCTTCAACGCGGCGGCAGAGGCGGTGTTGCAGGCCAGAACCACCAGATCGCAGCCTTCGTCCCAAAGACGCTGCACGGCGCGGGTGGTCAGGTCATAGATGTCCTGCGCATCCCGCACCCCGTAAGGCGCATTCGCGTTGTCGCCGTAATAGACGAAGGGCACCTGCGGAAGCCGATGCTGCAGGGCGGCAAGAACCGTCAGCCCGCCCAGCCCCGAATCGAATACGCCAACCGCCATGATCCCCTCCGCTCTGGTCCCGCCCTCGTGCCTATGCCCGATGCGACACAAAGTCCACGCGGATGAACGCCCATCGTGGCCTTGTTCTGTTTGCAACTCTGCCATGCGCAACTTAGATGGTAGATGCGGACAGGGGACAGAGCCGATGGACTGGGACAAACTTCGTATTTTTCACGCGGTTGCGGATGCGGGAAGCCTGACCCATGCCGGTGAGGTGCTGCACCTGTCGCAATCGGCGGTCAGCCGCCAGATCCGCGCGCTGGAAGAAAGCCTGAACGTCACCCTGTTCCACCGCCACGCCCGCGGCCTGATCCTGACCGAACAGGGGGAATTGCTGTTTGACGCCACCAGCGCCATGGCCAAACGCCTGGACGCCGCCGCCGCCCGCATCCGCGACAGCGAGGATGAGGTCTTCGGCGAGCTGCGCGTGACGACGACCATCGGGCTCGGCACCATGTGGCTCGCCCCCCGCCTGACGCGGCTCTACCAGAAATACCCCGCGCTGAAGATCGACCTGATGCTGGAAGAACGGGTGCTGGACCTGCCGATGCGCGAGGCGGACGTCGCCATCCGCATGAAGGAACCAAGCCAGGCCGACCTGATCCGCAAACGTCTGATGACCATCCGTATGCAATGCTATGCTACGCCCGACTATCTGGCGCAGCACGGCACGCCGGAAACGATGGACGATTTCAACCGGCACCGCCTGATCTGCCAACATGCGGGCACGCCGCAGGTGTCGGCGGGCGCCTCGCTGGTGGCGGAACTCATGAGCCACAACATCCCCTCCACCCTGACGGTGAACAACTATTTCGGGGTGATGCAGGCGGTCCTGAACCATCTGGGCATCGGCGTGTTGCCCGACTATCTGGCCGATGAATTCCCGCATCTGGTGCGGGTGCTGCCCGACGTGTCCTCGACCGATGTGCCCGTCTTCCTCGCCTATCCCGAGGAGCTGCGGCACTCCAAGCGCATCGCCGCCTTCCGCGAGTTCGTGACCGAGGAGATCACGGCCTATCGCAAACGCCTCCAGACGGGCTGACATGCGCACGACGCATAGCGGATATGCGCCTGCTCCGTTCTAACTTTGCTTGCGATTTAATCGCCCAAAGCCTACCTTCGATTGTGAAGGCGGCGATTTGTAATTGCTGACTTCATACCTCCCTGTTGGACTTGGGCCGGGCTTCATGCCCGGCTTTTTTTTCACATCTTTCCTCGCGCCGCCTTGTGACGTATGACGCAAGCGACCTTTCAAGCGCCCGAGGAAGCCATGTCCGAGCCCACCATCACGCCCGAGCTGATCGCCGCCCATGGCCTGAAACCGGATGAATACGCCCGGATTCTGGACATCATCGGACGCGAGCCGACCTTCACCGAACTCGGCATCTTCAGCGCGATGTGGAACGAGCATTGCTCCTACAAATCGTCCAAGAAATGGCTGCGCACCCTGCCCACCACAGGTCCGCAAGTCATCTGCGGCCCGGGCGAGAATGCGGGCGTGGTCGATATCGGCGACGGGCAGGCCGTGATCTTCAAGATGGAGAGCCACAACCACCCGTCCTATATCGAGCCGCATCAGGGGGCTGCGACCGGCGTGGGCGGCATCCTGCGGGACGTCTTCACCATGGGCGCACGTCCCATTGCCGCCATGAACTCGCTGTCCTTCGGCGTGCCCTCCCACCCCAAGACCAGCCATCTGGTGAAGGGCGTGGTCGAGGGCGTCGGCAGCTATGGCAACGCCTTCGGCGTGCCGACCGTGGGGGGCGAGGTTCGCTTCCACCGCGCCTATAACGGCAACTGCCTGGTCAACGCCTTTGCCGCCGGTCTGGCCGATGCGGATGCGATCTTCTACTCCGCCGCCTCGGGCGTGGGGATGCCGGTCGTCTATCTGGGGGCCAAGACAGGCCGGGACGGCGTGGGCGGGGCCACCATGGCCAGCGCCGAGTTCGACGACACGATCGAGGAAAAACGCCCCACCGTGCAGGTCGGCGACCCCTTCACCGAAAAGCGTCTGCTCGAAGCGTGCCTTGAACTGATGGCTTCGGGCGCCGTCATCTCCATTCAGGACATGGGGGCCGCGGGCCTGACCTGTTCGGCGGTGGAGATGGGCGACAAGGGCGGCCTCGGCATCCGGCTGGATCTGGAGAATGTGCCCCAGCGCGAAACCCACATGACCGCGTATGAGATGATGCTGTCCGAAAGCCAGGAGCGGATGCTCATGGTGCTGAAGCCGGATATGGAGGCCGAGGCGCGGGCGATCTTCGTCAAATGGGATCTGGATTTCGCCATCGTCGGCGAAACGATCCCCGAGGACCGGTTCCTGATCCGGCACAACGGCGCGGTGAAGGCGGACATCCCCCTGTCGAAGCTATCCTCCAGTGCGCCGGAATACGACCGCCCCTGGGTGGAGACGCCCGCCGCCGCCCCCTTGGGCGACGTGCCGCAGATCGACCCGATCGACGGGCTGCGGACGCTGATCGCCTCCCCCTCCTATGCCCACAAGGCCTGGGTGTATGAACAATATGACAGCATGGTCATGGCCGACACGATCCGCGCGCCGGGGCTTGGCGCGGGCGTCGTGCGGGTGCATGGCACCGACAAGGCGCTGGCCTTCACCAGCGACGTCACCCCCCGCTACGTCAAGGCGAACCCGCAGCAAGGCGGACGTCAGGCGGTGGCCGAAGCCTATCGCAACCTGATCGCCGTGGGCGCACGGCCCTTGGCCACGACCGACAACCTGAACTTCGGCAACCCCGAAAAGCCCGAGATCATGGGTCAGTTCGTCGGCGCGATCAAAGGCATCGGCGAGGCTGTGGCCGCGCTGGACATGCCCATCGTGTCGGGCAACGTGTCGCTTTATAACGAAACCGACGGCCAAGGCATCCTGCCCACGCCCACCATCGGCGCGGTGGGGCTGCTGTCCAGCCTGTCCGATCTGATCGCGGGCCAGCCGAGCGAGGGCGATCTGGCCGTCGTGATCGGCGCGACCGAAGGGCATCTGGGCCAATCCGCCCTGCTGGCCGAGATGGGGATCGAAGACGGCGACGCCCCCCCCGTCGATCTGGCGGTCGAGCGTCGCAACGGCGAGTTCCTGCGCGCCAACCGCGCCCGCCTGAAGGCCGCGACCGACCTGTCGGACGGCGGTCTGGCCCTGGCCGCGTTCGAAATGGCCGAAGGGGCGCGCCTTGGCCTGACGCTGACCGCAGGCGATATCCCCACGCTGTTCGGTGAGGATCAGGCCCGGTATCTGGTCGCCATCGCCCCTTCCGATCTGGCCGCGCTGACGGCGGCGGCCGACGCGGCGGGCGTGCCGGTGGCGCAGGTCGGCAGCTTTGGCGGGCAGTCCGTTCGCCTTGGCACCGCAAGCGCCGATCTGGCCGATCTGTCCCGCACCTATCGCACCGCGTTCGAAGCCGCGGTGGCCTGAGGCCTCCCCCCGCACCTTGCGCCATGCAGGGGGCGGGGCTACATCTGTGCAAAAGCGAAGGACACGCCCATGCCAATGGAAGCCCATGACATCGAAGCCTTGATCCGCGACGGGTTTCCCGATGCCAAGATCACCATCACCGATCTGGCCGGGGACGGAAACCATTGGGCGGCCGAGGTGATCGACGAAAGCTTCAAGGGCATGAACCGCGTGCAGCAGCAACGTGCCGTCTATGCCAGCCTGAAGGGCAAGATGGACGGCCCGAACGGCGAACTCCATGCGCTGGCGCTGACCACCAAAGCCCCGGCCTGAAAGGACATTCCATGACCGATACGACCACCGCCCAGGACCAGATCCGCCGCACCGTCACCGACCACGACGTCGTGCTGTTCATGAAGGGCACCAAGGACATGCCGCAATGCGGTTTTTCCAGCCGCGTGGCGGGTGTGCTGAACTATCTGGGCGTCGCCTATCAGGACGTGAACGTGCTGGCCGATGCCGACATCCGCCAAGGGATCAAGGATTTCTCCGACTGGCCGACGATCCCGCAGCTTTATGTGAAGGGCGAATTCGTGGGCGGCTGCGACATCGTCACCGAAATGACGCTGTCGGGAGAGCTGGATACCCTGTTCGCCGACAAGGGCATCGCGTTCGACAAGGACGCCGCGGCAAAGGTCCGTGAGGCCAACGCATAAGAAAGGGCGCCAGAGGCGCCCTTTTTCAATTCCGGGTGCAGGTATAGAGCGGCGTCTCCTCGCCCCCCTGCTCTCCATCCTTCCAATACAGCGTCGCCTCCGGCCCCTTGGTCCACCAGACGTAATTGGACCCGTCGGACGGCCAGCCATAGCGTGCGCCGGACGCGGACTCTTCCACCTCTAGGGTGATCTGCTGCCCTTCGACATTCAGCACGGCCACCGACAGGTCGTCCGCGTTGACATAGGTGACCGGCACTTCCACCCCGCGATCGCAGGTGTAGCGTGCGGTCTCGTAGCTGCCTTCGGCATGGGCCACGCCCGCCGTCAGCATCAGGATCGCCAGAACTCTCATGCTTTCGCCTTTTCCTCGACAGCCTCGGCGATCGCCTCGGCTCGGGCCGCGATTTCGGCCATGGTTTCGGTGATGACCGGCGGAATCACCGGCACCTCGATCCGCTCCGGCGCGGGGGCGGGGCGGGTTTCGTAATCGTGCAGCCGTCCGCGCAGGTTTGCGACCTCCTGCTCCACGCCGATGGTCTTGTCGGCCAGCATCAGCCCGGCCATGAGCAGCATCTTTTCCGCCGGCATCCGGCCCATCTGGCCCAGAAGCGCATCGGCCTGATCGGACAACTGACGTGCGGCGGATCGCAGGAACTGCTCCTGCCCGTCCTGACAGGCGACGGTGAAGGTCTTGTTACCGATGGTGATGTCCAGATCAGCCATTCTTCACCTCCCCTTCCGTGACGATGTGCTGCGACAGGGCGGACAGGATCGAGTCAAGCTCCGCCCGGTCGCTGGCGCGCAGGGCCCGCAGCGATTCCACCTCGGCGTCGGACGTGTCGCCCCGCATCTGCGACAGTTGGTCATGCAGGTCGGAGGCGGCCGCGCGGATCGCTTCAAGCTGTTCGGACAAGGACACGACCTCGGCCTCCAGCGCCTCGATCCGCAGGGCCGATTTTTCTTTCACCACGCGCAGGCGTTCGGTCAACTGCGCGTTGACCTCCCGCTCCTCAGCCACGGCGAGAGAGTCTCCGGCCCCGCCCTGCAGCCCTTCGGCAGCCGCACCGATCCGTTCCAACGCGCGGGTGATCCGACGCTCAAGCTCCACCAGATCCTGCATCCGACCTCCTTCTTCGCCGCGCGAATCGTCGCGCGCGGCCTCTTTTGGCGATCATAGCGCGTTTGAAAGCAGGATTTAGCCCCCAATCCCCCGGCGCGCTTGATATTGCCGCCCCTCCTGATATGCACAGGCCCGACCCCACCTTTCTGAATGAAGGAGCGCGCGCCTTGGATCTCGCAACCCTGCGTCGTCAGCACCCCGAACACTGGTCGAAGGCCGTCGCCATTCGCACCCTGACCCTCGATGCCGTGGCCGCGGCCAATTCCGGCCATTCTGGCATGCCGATGGGCATGGCCGATGTCGCGACCGTGCTGTTCGAAAAACACATGAAGTTCGACGCCGCCGATCCGCAATGGCCCGATCGCGACCGCTTCATCCTGTCGGCGGGCCACGGCTCCATGTTGCTCTATTCCCTGCTGCACCTGTCCGGCTATGCCGACATGACGCTGGAGGAGGTGAAGAACTTCCGCCAGTGGGGCGCGATCACGGCGGGCCATCCCGAATACGGCCATGCCGGCGGGATCGAGATGACGACCGGCCCCTTGGGGCAGGGCCTTGCCACCTCGGTCGGCTTCGCCATCGCCGAGGAAAACCTGCGCGCCCGCTGGGGCAAGAAGGTCGTCGATCACTTCACCTATGTCATCGCCGGCGACGGCTGCCTGATGGAGGGCGTGAGCCAGGAGGGCATCGCCCTGGCCGGCCGCCTGAAGCTGTCCAAGCTGATCGTGCTGTGGGACAACAACGACATCACCATCGACGGCAAGGTGTCGCTGTCCTGCGTCACGGACCAGAAGGCGCGCTTTGCGGCCTCGGGCTGGGACGTGTTCGAATGCGACGGCCACGACCCAGAGGATATCGACCGCGCGATCACCGCGGCCAAAGCCTCCCCCCGCCCGGCCATGGTCGCCTGCACGACGAACATCGCCCTCGGCTCCTCGGCGCAGGATACGTCGACCGGCCACGGCGCGCTGACCGACCCCAAGCTGATTGCCGACACGCGTGAGGCCTATGGTTGGAGCCACGGTCCGTTCGACATCCCGAAGGACGTGAAGGCCGCGTGGGAAGCGATCGGTTCCAAGGGCGCCGCCGCCCGCGCCGAATGGACAACCCGCCTTCAGGCGCTGTCGGACACGAAGCAGGCGGAATTCGCCCGTCAACTGGCCGGGGACATGCCCAAGCGCCTCGCGTCGGCCATCCGCGCGATGAAGAAGGACATTACCGAAACGGCCCCGAAAATGGCCACCCGCAGCGCGTCGGAAAAGGCGTTGGGGGTGATCAACCCGATCGTGACCGAAACCATCGGCGGCTCGGCCGACCTTACGAAATCGAACAACACCAAGACCGACGACATGGGCGTGTTCGACATCGACAGCCGCAAGGGGCGCTATGTCTATTACGGCATCCGCGAACACGGGATGGCGGCGGCGATCAACGGCATCGCCCTGCATGGCGGTCTGCGCGCCTATGGCGGAACGTTCATGGCCTTCACCGACTATGCCCGCCCCGCCATGCGCTTGGCGGCGCTGATGGGTGTGCCGAGCGTCTTTGTCATGACCCACGATTCCATCGGTCTGGGCGAGGATGGCCCGACCCACCAACCGGTGGAGCATCTGACCATCAGCCGTGCCACGCCCAACACCTGGGTGTTCCGCCCCGCCGACGCGGTGGAAGCGGCCGAGGCGTGGGAACTGGCCCTGACCACCAAATCGACCCCGTCGGTCATGGCGCTGTCGCGTCAGGGCGTGCCGACCGTGCGCACCACGCACAGCCAGAAGAACCTGACCGCGCAGGGGGCCTATGTCCTGGCCGAATCCACCCGCAAACGGCAAGTCATCCTGATGGCCACGGGCACCGAGGTGGAGATCGCCCTGAAAGCACGCGAGATGCTGGAGGCCGAAGGCATCGGCACCCGTGTCGTCTCCGTTCCGTGCATGGAGATCTTTGCCGCGCAGGACGAAACCTATCGCCGCAAGGTCCTGCCGCCCGGTCCGGTTCGCGTCGCGATCGAGGCGGGCATCCGGATGCCGTGGGATCGGTTCCTGCTGGGCGAACGCGGATCCGAAAAGAAAGCCGATTTCGTGGGGATGACGGGCTTTGGCGCCTCCGCCCCCGCCGAGCGGCTGTATCAGGAGTTCGGGATCACCGCCGAAGCGACCGTCGCCAAGGTGAAGGCGCTTCTGTAATCCAGAATGGGCCACCCAAAGGGGTGGCCCATTTCGTTAGCGCCAACACCGCCTGTTTGCGATAACATACTGAAATCACGCCCTTTTCGCTTTTTTCAAATGCCGTTGCGCCCTATATTGCAGGCAACAGCAAAAAGGATGTGGGCGCATGACGATTACCGTGGGTATCAATGGGTTCGGCCGGATCGGCCGCTGCACCTTGGCGCATATCGCGCAATCGGGGCGCAACGATATCGAGGTTGTGGCCATCAACGCCACCGGCCCCATCGAAACCAACGCCCATCTTCTGAAATACGATTCGGTCCATGGCCGTTACCCCGGCAATGTGCGCGTCACGAACGGCATGTTGGATCTGGGGGGCGAGCCGATCCGCGTCATGTCCACCTATGACATGGGCGAACTGGACTGGGGCGGCGTCGATGTCGTCCTGGAATGCACCGGCAAGTTCAACGACGGTCACAAGGCCAAGGCGCATATGGACCGTGGCGCAGGCTCGGTCCTGATCTCCGCCCCCGCCAAGAACGTGGATCGCACCGTGGTCTATGGCGTGAACGACCGTGATCTGCGGGTCGAGGATCTTCTTGTTTCCAACGGATCCTGCACCACGAACTGCCTTGCGCCGCTGGCCAAGGTGCTGAACGACGCCATCGGCATCGAATCGGGCATCATGACCACGATCCACTCCTATACCGGCGATCAGCCGACGCTGGACCGGCGTCACAGCGATCTCTATCGCGCCCGCGCGGCGGCGATGGCGATGATCCCGACCTCCACCGGCGCGGCGAAGGCGATCTCCGAGGTGCTGCCCGAACTGAAGGGCAAGCTGGACGGATCGGCCATCCGCGTGCCCACGCCCAATGTGTCCGCGGTGGATCTGACCTTCGTCGCCTCCAAGGACGTGACGGTCGATGACGTGAACGCCATCGTCGCCGAAGCGGCGGCCGGCACGATGGGCTCTGTCCTGTCCTACGATCCCGAGCCGAAGGTTTCGATAGATTTCAACCACACCCCCTATTCCTCGATCTTTGCGCCCGATCAGACCAAAGTCATCGGTGGACGAACCGTCCGTGTTCTGGCTTGGTATGACAATGAATGGGGCTTCTCCTGCCGCATGGCCGATGTGGCCGCCGCGATGGGACGCCTGCGCCACTGACGAGGGATACCTTTGACAAACAGGGTTGCCATCTATCTGGCCGCGATCATCATCGCGGCCATTTTGCTTGATCAGGTCATGGGCTGGGGGGCGATCACCTTCCTGATGCGCAAATTCCTGCGTTTTCTGGATTGGATCATGTTCTGGCGCTGACCCCCTTGCGCCCGACCCCCACCTGCCCCCATGTTAGCGCAAACGTCAATCGGAGGAAGTGGCATGACGGTCAAGGTCGCCATCAACGGGTTTGGACGCATCGGGCGCAACGTCCTGCGGGGCATCATCGAATCGGGCCGCACCGATGTGGAGGTCGTGGCGATCAACGACCTCGCCCCCATCGAAACCAACGCGCATCTGTTGCGCTTTGATTCGGTCCATGGCCGTTTCCCGGCTGAGGTGAAGGTGTCCGAAGACATGATGGATGTCGGGCGCGGCCCGATCCGCGTCACCGCGATCAAGGACCCGGCGCAATTGCCCTGGGGCGATGTGGATGTCGTTCTGGAATGCACCGGCATCTTCACCGCGCGCGACAAGGCGAAGGTCTATCTGGACAGCGGCGCCAAGCGGGTGCTGGTTTCGGCCCCGTCGGACGGCGCGGACAAGACGATCGTGTTCGGGGTGAACCACGACACGCTGACCAAGGACGATCTGGTCGTGTCGAACGCCTCCTGCACCACGAACTGCCTGTCGCCGGTGGCGAAGGTGCTGAACGACGCGATCGGCATCACCAAGGGCTTCATGACCACCATCCATTCCTATACCGGCGATCAGCCTACGCTCGACACCTATCACAAGGATCTGTATCGCGCGCGGGCGGCGGCCTTGTCGATGATCCCCACTTCCACCGGCGCTGCGAAGGCCGTGGGTCTGGTCCTGCCGGAGCTGAAGGGTAAGCTGGACGGCGTTGCGATCCGCGTGCCGACCCCGAACGTGTCGGTCGTGGACATGGTGTTCGACGCCGCCCGCGACACGAGCGTGGAGGAGGTCAATGCCGCCATCCGCGCCGCCGCCGACGGGCCGTTGAAGGGCATTCTGGGCTATACCGACGCGCCGAATGTCAGCTCGGATTTCAACCACGATCCGCATTCGTCCATCTTCCACATGGACCAGACCAAGGTGATGGAGGGGCGGATGGTCCGCATCCTGTCCTGGTATGACAACGAATGGGGCTTTTCCAACCGCATGGCGGACACCGCCGCCGCAATGGGCCGCCTGATCTAGGCGAACTTCGCCCGAAGCGCATCGGCCACGGGGGGTGTGACGAATTTCGACACATCCCCCCCAAGCCGGGCGATTTCCTTCACCAGCCGCGAGGCGATGGCCTGCCGGCGCGCATCGGCCATGAGGAACGCCGTCTCGATCCCGTCATCCATGGCGCGGTTCATCCCCACCATCTGAAACTCGTATTCGAAATCGGCCACCGCGCGCAGTCCGCGGATGATGACCGTCGCCCCCACGTCGCGGGCGCAGTCGATCAGCAGATTTTCGAATGGATGAACCACGATCTCGCATCCGACGATATCCTCCGCCTCGCGCGTGACCATCTGCACGCGTTCGGGCAGATCGAACAGCGGTCGCTTGTCGTGGTTGATCGCCACCCCGATCACCAGCCGATCCACCAGCCGGGACGCCCGCTTCAGGATATCGATATGCCCCAGGGTAATCGGATCGAATGTGCCGGGATAAAGGCCGATGCGCATGGTAAGTCCCCCCTCCGTAGTTCGGGGGAGGCAACAGGATTGCGCGATAATCCGCAAGGCGAAATCGACCGTTCTTCCCTTCCCTCTCCCGCCCGCTAAATCAGTGCGACCGGAGGTATGACATGAAAAAGACCCTGATCGTCACGCTGACCCTTCTCATGGCCAGCCCCGTTTACGCCCATCCCCCGCACCGCGATCATTGCGGCAAAGGCGGGCATTGCGACCGTCACTACCACAAGCACGGCCGCGACCATCACCGCCACCATGACGACCATCGCCGCGACCGGGGCCGCGCCCTGACCCCGGCAGAGCTGCGCTTCCTGCCGCCCCTGCCCCCGCATCAGCGGTATCGGGTCGTCGACAATCAGGTCGTCCGCATGGATGAAAAGACCATGGCCATCGTTGCGGTTCTGGGTCTTCTTACCACGTTGATGGCCACCCGCTGATCATTCGGCGGCCACCTTGCGGGGTTTGAGCATCGGGGCCAGATAGTGCCCCGTATGGCTCCCCTTCACGCAGGCCACGTCCTCGGGGGTGCCCTCGGCCACGATCCGCCCGCCGCCGTCGCCGCCTTCGGGGCCGATGTCGATGACCCAATCTGCCGTCCTCACGACATCCAGATTGTGTTCGATCACGACGACCGTGTTCCCCTGATCCACCAGTTCGTGCAGCACTTCCAGCAGCTTCTTCACATCCTCGAAATGCAGACCGGTGGTCGGTTCGTCCAGGATATATAAGGTTCGACCCGTCGCGCGGCGCGACAGCTCCTTTGACAGCTTCACCCGCTGCGCCTCGCCCCCGGACAGGGTCGTGGCCTGCTGTCCCACCTTGACGTATCCCAGCCCAACGCGAACGAGCGCATCCATCTTTTCGCGGATGGACGGCACGGCCTGGAAGAAGCCCTGCGCATCCTCCACCGTCATGTCCAGAACGTCGGCGATGCTCTTGTCCTTGAACTTGATCTCCAACGTCTCACGGTTATACCGCGCGCCCTTGCAGGTTTCACAGGTGACATAGACATCGGGAAGGAAGTGCATCTCGATCTTGATGACGCCGTCGCCCTGACAGGCCTCGCACCGGCCGCCCTTCACGTTGAAGCTGAACCGGCCGGGGCCATAGCCGCGGGCCTTGGCCTCGGGCAGGCCCGCGAACCAGTCGCGGATCGGCGTGAACGCCCCGGTATAGGTGGCGGGGTTGGACCGGGGCGTGCGCCCGATGGGGCGCTGGTCGATGTCGATCACCTTGTCCAGATGCTCGAACCCCTTGATCGTCTCGCAGGGGCTTGGCGTTTCGTGCGCGCCGTTCAGCTTCAGGGCGGCGGTCTTGTAAAGCGTCTCGATCGTCAGGGTGGACTTGCCGCCCCCCGATACGCCCGTAACACAGACGAACTTGCCCAAGGGGAAATCGACGCTGACATCGTGCAGGTTGTTGCCGCTGGCCTTCACCACGGTCAGCTTCTTGCCGTTGCCCTCGCGCCGTTCGGCCGGAACCGCGATCGCACGGGTGCCCGACAGGTATTGCCCGGTCAAACTGCCCGAGGCCGCCACCTCCTGCGGTGTGCCATGCGCCACGATCTGCCCGCCATGCACCCCGGCACCGGGACCGATGTCGAAGACGTAATCCGCCTCGCGGATCGCATCCTCGTCATGTTCGACCACCAGCACCGAATTGCCCTGATCCCGCAGGTTCTTCAGCGTGGTCAGCAGCCGGTCGTTGTCGCGTTGATGCAGACCGATGGAGGGTTCGTCCAGCACATAGAGCACACCCGTCAGCCCCGACCCGATCTGGCTGGCCAAGCGGATCCGCTGGCTTTCCCCACCCGAGAGCGTGCCCGCGGCGCGGCTCATCGACAGGTAGTCGAGGCCGACATTGACCAGAAACCCCAACCGTTCGCGAATCTCCTTCAGGATCGCGCGCGCGATCTCGTTCTTCTGCGCGGTCAGGGCGGCGGGCACCGTGTCCATCCAGGCATAGGCGTCCTTGATCGACATCTGGACCACCTCGCCCACATGGCATCCGGCGATCTTCACGGCCAAAGCTTCCGGCTTCAGGCGATATCCGTGGCAGGCGCCGCAGGGGCGGTTGTTCTGATACCGCTCCATCTCCTCGCGGCTCCATGCGCTGTCGGTCTCGCGATATCGGCGCTCCATGTTCGGGATCAGCCCTTCGAACGTCCGCGACACGGTATAAACGCGCCCCGCCTCGTCATAGCGGAACGAAATCTCGTCCTTGCCCGAGCCATAGAGGACCACGTCCTGCGCCTTTTTCGGCAGGTCCTTCCACTTCGTCTTGCGATCGAAGCCGTAATGAGAGGACAGCGCCTCGATCGTCTGGGTGACATAGGGGGATTTGGACTTGGCCCACGGCGCGATGGCCCCCGCCGCGACGGACAGGTTCTGGTCGGGCACGATCAGACGCGGATCAAAGAACAGCTCCACCCCCAAACCGTCGCAGGCGGGGCAGGCCCCGAAGGGGGCGTTGAACGAGAACAGACGCGGCTCGATCTCCGGGATCGTGAAGCCGGACACGGGGCAGGCAAATTTCTCGGAGAATGTGGTGCGGGCGGGCTCCTCCCCCTCCGGCACCGCCGTTTCGAATATCGCGATCCCATCGGCCAGGTTCAGGGCGGTGCGGAAGCTGTCGGCCAGCCGCGTCGCGATATCGCCGCGCACCACGATCCGGTCCACCACGACGTCGATGTTGTGACGAAACTTCTTGTCCAGCGTCGGCGGTTCGTCCAACTCATAAAACTGGCCGTTCACCTTCACGCGCTGGAATCCCTGCTTGCGCAGGTCCAGGAATTCCTTGCGATACTCCCCCTTCCGGTCGCGCACGATGGGCGCCAGAAGATAGCCGCGCGTCCCCTCCTCCATCGCCATGACGGCATCGACCATGTCCTGCACCTGTTGCGCGGTGATCGGCAGGCCGGTCGCAGGGGAATAAGGCGTCCCCGCCCGCGCCCACAACAGGCGCATGTAGTCATAGATTTCCGTCACCGTGCCGACGGTCGAACGGGGGTTCTTCGAGGTCGTCTTCTGTTCGATGGAAATGGCGGGCGACAGGCCGGAAATGTGATCCACATCCGGCTTGCCCATCATGTCAAGAAACTGGCGGGCATAGGCCGACAGGCTTTCGACATATCGACGCTGCCCTTCGGCATAGATCGTGTCGAAGGCCAGACTGGATTTTCCCGACCCGGACAAGCCCGTGATCACCACGAACTGATCGCGTGGAATGTCCGCGTCGATGCCTTTGAGATTGTGTTCGCGCGCGCCGCGCACCTGAATGAACTTCTGTTCCATGCCTTACCCCGAAAGCGTTGGCGTGAAGATAGGTGCGCCTTGCGCGGATGCCAAGGCGAAACGTGAACGGGTCGTGAACGACACCGTCAGTTGCGATACACGTCCACCTGAGGAAGCGCCGTCAGCGACAGCCCCAACGCGCGATAGGCGGCAAGGGAAAGTTGCGCCGACCCGGCCCCCGGCAGCAGGTCCACCGCGACCGATTGGCCGTCCGACGTCTCCACCCGCCCCTTGGCGGGCTGCTTGACAAGCGAGGAGCGGAGCCAGAACCCCGGCTCTGCCGCGTTGCCAAGGGTGACGACCACGGATGCCAGACGCTCGGCCCCCGCGCTGGCGGGGGTCGCCAGGGCGCGCTCACGCTCGGCGGCGGAGGTCAGGTCGTAACTGTCGACCGACCGCGCGGCCCCGGCGCCGATGGCGGGCGGCGGGGCTGAGGGTTGCGCCGCCGGCGGGGCAGTGGCGGGCGACGGGTTGCTGATCTGCTGCAGTTGCGAACAGCCGGCAACGAGGAGGAGGGGGGCAAGGAATATGACACGCATGACCGGGAGGGTAGAGCATCCCCCCTTCCCGTCAATGGACCCTTGAGAGATCGGTTGGGACGGCCTATCTCCCCCCTTATGACAGCCCCCCTGATCGACCCGTTCCAGCGTCCCATTTCCTATTTGCGCGTGTCGGTCACCGACCGCTGCGATTTCCGCTGTCTGTATTGCATGGCGGAACAGATGACGTTCCTGCCCAAGGCCGACCTTCTGACGCTGGACGAACTGGACCGGCTTTGTTCGTCCTTCGTCGATCTGGGCGTGAAGAAGCTGCGGATCACCGGGGGGGAGCCGCTGGTCCGGCGCAACATCATGTCCTTCTTCCGCGCCATGTCCCGCCATCTGGACAGCGGACGGCTGGAGGAGCTGACGCTGACCACGAACGGGTCGCAGCTTGCGAAATATGCCGATGACCTGGCCGCCTGCGGCGTGCGGCGGATCAACGTGTCGCTGGACACCCTGGATGCAACGAAGTTCACCCACATCACCCGCTGGGGCCGGCTTGAGCAGGTGCTGGAGGGGATTGCCGCCGCCAAGGCGGCCGGGATGCGCGTAAAGATCAACACCGTGGCGCTGAAGGGCTTCAACGAGGACGAGCTCTTCACCCTTGCCGACTGGTGCGCACGCGAAGGGCACGATCTGACCTTCATCGAAGTGATGCCGATGGGCGATATGGAGGGGCGGCTGGATCAATACTGGCCCTTGGCCGATCTGCGCGCCCGGTTGGCCGAACGCTTCACCCTGCATCCGCTGACCGAACGGACTGGCGGACCTGCCCGTTATGTGCGCGTCGGCGAAACGATGCAGAAGATCGGCTTCATCACGCCGCTGACCCACAATTTCTGCGAAAGCTGCAACCGCGTGCGGCTGACCTGCACGGGCGAATTGTATCTGTGCCTGGGACAGGAGGATCGCGCCGATCTGCGGGCGGTTCTACGCGACAGCGACGATGAGGACGTTCTGCGCGCGGCCATCCGTGACGCGATCACCCGCAAGCCGAAAGGCCACGATTTCGACTACGGTCGTCAGACCGTGGCGGGACAGATGCCCCGCCACATGAGCCATACCGGCGGTTAGGCCGCCAGCAGGGCCTTCGCCTCATAGGCCTTGAGAACCCGGCGTGCCGACTGGCCATAGCTGTCGGGCATTGCGCGCAGTTCGGGGAAGATCGCGAACAGTTCCTCACGCGTGGCCTCGGCCAAACCGCCTATGCTGTAGCTGGCGGGATGGAAGCTCTCGGTCGGGGCGCCGTTGGCGAAGATGACCTCGTGCTTGTCGAAGATCATGTGCAGATAGGTCACCTGCTCCACTTCCTCGATCACGGCGCGGGTGCCGTCCACCATGTGCTTGGCCGCCGTCAGAACCTCACGCGCGCCGAACATCAGTTCGGACCGGAAGGATTGCAGCAGCATCCGGTGCTGCGGCGACACCAGCAGATCGGCCGTCAGTCCGGGCACCGCCCCCTGAAGCAACCGCACCGGTGCAAAGGCGCCCTGGCCCGAGACGGTGGAGTTGCCGATCCAGCGGATGGCCTGCGGTCCGTTGTCCCGCGTGATGACCATGTCACCCGCGCGCAGCGTTTCGACCGGACGCAGACCGGAGGTCGTCAGGATCATCGCGCCGGGCGTCAGGCAGATCACCTGCTCGATGTTCTTGTAGTGAACCTTCGTTCCGTCCTTCAACGTCACGACGCCCGAACCGTCCCACAGGCCCTTGTCGTTCATGTTCTTCTGGTTACGCCAGCCCTCGGCCTTGCCAAGGTTCAGAACGTCGCCCGGGTTGTCCTTGGAGACGGCCTCGTTATCGCCACCATCGACATAGATGTCGCGATCCTTGACCATGTCGCGGTCGATCGAGTCATCCAGCCAGAAGTAGTCGTTTCCGTTTCCACCGCTCGCATCGTCACCCCGGCCGATGACCAGCAGGTCGTTTCCGTCCCCGCCCAGCATCGTATCCTTGCCAAGGCCGCCGACCAGAACGTCATTGCCCGCACCACCCTTCAGCAGGTCGTTCCCCGCACCGCCGTCAATGATGTCGTCACCGTCACCGCCCAGGATCGTGTCGTTGCCAGCGCCGCCCTTCAGAAGGTCGTTCCCGGTGCCGCCGTCGATGTAATCGTCGCCTTCGCCACCCAGGATCGTGTCATTGCCGGCATCGCCCTTCAGGACGTCGTTCCCGGTGCCGCCGTCGATGTAATCGTCGCCGTCACCGCCCAGAATCGTGTCGTGGCCCGCTTCGCCCTTCAGGGAGTCGTTTCCGGTGCCGCCTTCGATGTAGTCGTTGCCGTCGCCGCCCAGGATCGTGTCATCCCCCGCGTCGCCATAGAGGGAGTCGTCCCCACCACGCCCATCGATGAAATCGTTGCCGTCACCGCCATGAATGACGTTGGTGTAGGTGTCGTTGGGATCCTTGCTGGAGTTGTCGAACCCGATCAGCGTGTCATCGAATTTCGAACCATAGATGCCATCGATGCCGACAAGCGTGTCGCCTTCGGCATGACCGCCCTTGGCGATGCCCTTGCCCAGGTCGATGTTCACGCCCGCATTTGAATCGCGGTAATCGACATAATCCATGCCGCTGCCGCCATCCAGATAATCGGCCCCTGCCCCGCCGTTCAGCGTGTCGTTGCCGCTGCCGCCATACAGCTTGTCGTTGCCCGTCCCGCCGTTAAGCGAGTCGTTCCCCGATCCGCCGTGCAGGGTGTCGTTGCCGCCACCGCCATACAGGGCATCATGGCCATCGTCGCCATACAGGACATCGTCGCCTTCCTGATTGGACGTCGCGGTATAGCTCATGTCGCCCACATAGATCTCATGCGGGTGATAGGCATTGCTCGACGCGCCGTTGGTGTAGATGACATCAATCTTGGAAACAGGGCCCTTGATGACGATCTGGGCAATGCCCTTTTCGTCCAGCGGGCCGTTCGTGCGGGCCGAAGTGGCCCCCTTGATGACCGCTTCGCCCGTGGTCGTCACCGAGGGCTGGCCACCATAGGTATAGGTTACCGGAAGAAGTTTGCCGTCCGGCCCATAGGCGCGGATCGTCACCACATCGACGAAGTTCCCCTTGTCGCTGTAATAGCAGTCGATGTCGTGAATCTTGAAGCTGACGTTATCGACCGTCGTGGTGCCGTCGGCGGACGTCGGGCTGAACTTCGTCGTAAGGGTGTCCGTCGCACCCTTGCCGCTTTGATACATGCGGACACCGGACTGGCCGCCGTATTCGACGATCTGACCCGAAGAGTTCTGCCCCGTCGGGTTATAGCCCACAGTCATCTTGATCGGGCCGTCCTCGACCTGCTGGCTTTTGGCGTCTTGGAATTCCTTCCACTGGATGGTGGACGACGTGACCTGAGCCGCGCCGTCTTTCACATCACCATAGATGGTATCGTTGCCGGCGCCGCCGAAGATCGTGTCATTGCCCGAGCCGCCGATCAGAAGATCGTCCCCGCCCTTGCCATAGACGACATCGTTGCCGCCTTTCGCGTCGATGGTGTCATTGCCATCGGTCCCGTAAAGGGTATCGTTGCCGTTGGTTGCCGTGCCGCCGCTGGATTGGCTGGTCATCGCACACTCCTGTGTCATGGGGGCGGCATGCGCCCGATGATGGTTGGAAGTGATGCGAAGCGCCTGTTCCGCGCGAGGGTCAAACCGCGGGACCGTTCCTTTGGCACCGCTTTTAAAATAGCGACAAATCGGTCGCAGTTTTAATGGTTAACAGAGTATTATTTCACCCATGCCATTGATAACAATGGGTTCGTTTCTGGGTTTATTGAATTTATTTTCATTACACCCAAGGTTGAATTACTCTCTTAATGCGTGTCGTTTAAAACAATTATGGGTTGAAACGAATCAATTGGCCTTGTGCTCGCGCGTCGTTCTTCACCGTCGCGCCCCCTCCAAACCAGCCGCGCACATAGCCTAAGGTGGCCGTGGAGGACCCTATTGCACCCCGCGCGAGGATGCACTAAACCCTCCCTACCTCGGGCAACGGCGGGTTGGCGGAGAGGTTACGCAGCGGATTGCAAATCCGTGAAGACCGGTTCGATTCCGGTACCCGCCTCCATCTCCTCAAAGCTGGTTCAGATGATCGCCCCGTGCGGTGGCGAAGGTTTGACCATGCAGACCACCTCATCGCCTTCGTCGCAATGGATCAGCCGACGGCACAATTCTTCCCATATCACCCTCAGGGATGGCGGGTCATGAGCACCGCCCCCGTTTGACGGATGTTTCCTCTTCGAATCCCGCCGCATCGGAGGTTCGGGTCCACGCCATGTGTCGCCAGATCAGAATCTCCGGCACAGGATGAGCCGCTCAGGAACGGACACTTATCGCCGCGCGAAGTCTCTATGCCATCCCCGCCGGGTTTTCTTTTCCGACACGATTACGAAAACCGTCCTCGATCCAAAATGTGACAGTTTTAAGCTTCACAGAAAATTATTGAGCTTCGCGCGAATATCGCTCGCTATTTTATTCAAGGCCGGTAAAAGCAACTCAAAGTTGTCTCCCCTCCCCCCCCCTTATTTCCGGTGATTGCACATGCCTTCGAACACCAGCTCAAATCCTGCGACCAATTCCGATCAAACCGTCCAAGGGGCGGCGGATGACGGTGCCGTCACCGGCGGGGGCGGCTCGGACATCGTAACCGGTGGTCCGAACGGCCAAGTCATTCGCGGGGATGGCCCCGTCGAGGGGCAGTGGAGCTATGCCGTCTATGACCGCGATTTCGATGGGTCGAACAACCAGGCCCCCACGATCACCTCGGGTGAGCTGGTGGGAAGCGGCTATGTCACGGATTTCGACGTCGGCAACCTTGCCAACGTGTCCCGCGGAACACCGCTGACGAACGATGCCAATGACTTTGGCGTTATTTTCACCAGCACGCTGAACGTCACCTCCGGCGGCACCTATACGCTCACCACATCTTCGGACGACGGGTCGCGCGTCATCATTCGCGATGCGGACGGCAACGCCCTCAACTTCACGAATGCGGACGGCGCGGTCCTGCCGTATCTGAACAACGACTACCATCAGGGCACGACCGAGCGTTCGGCCACAGTCCAGCTCGATCCCAACCAGACCTACTCGATCGAGATACAGTATTGGGAAAACGGCGGAGCGGACGTTCTGCAAGGCAGCATCACCGGACCGGACACCGGGGGCGCGCGTCAGAACCTTGCCAACAGCACCATGCTGGGCGTCCCGCCGGCGGCTCTCAATCAGGTTGACGGCAACGACACCCTTTATGGGGGCGAAGGCGCGGATACGCTTTATGGCGACGGTGGCGACGACACCATCTATTTCGGGCGCACCGATGAGGCGTATGGCGGCACGGGCAACGACCGGTTCATCTGGGACGCCGACACAAATCGCAATCCGGAAGCCGAAGGCGGTGTCGTCACGATCGATGGCGGCGCCGAAGATCTGTCCGACGGGGGTTTGGGAGACACGCTCGATCTTGGCACGCTAACCCAGGATTACACGGTCACGATCACGGAGACGAATGGCCCGTCGAAATCCGGCAATGTCGTGTTGGCGGACGGCACGATCATCAACTTCACGAATATCGAACGGATCGTCTGCTTCACCTCGGGAACGATGATCCAGACGGTCAGCGGGCCCCGGGCGATCGAGACGCTTGCGGTTGGCGATCTGGTGGTCACGCGCGACAACGGCCTTCAGCCCGTGCGCTGGATCGGCACCTCGACCGTCAGCGCGCAGGGCGATTTCGCGCCGATCCGAATCAGCTCCGGGGCAATTCCCGAATTGCAAAGCGACATTCTGGTCTCGCCCCAGCACCGCATGTTGATTGAAGGATACCGCGCCGAATTGCTGTTCGGACAGCGGGAGGTCTTTGTGTCCGCCCGCCACATGGTGGACGGTAAATTCGTGACCGTCGATACGCAGGATCAGATCACCTATATCCACCTGCTTTTCGACCAGCACGAGGTGATCTTCGCCAATGGTGTTCCCAGCGAAAGCTTCCATCCCGGAAGCTATGGCGTGGACGGCATGAACGATCGCGCCCGGGAGGAGCTGTTCGCCCTGTTCCCGACGCTGCGTTCGTCCTGCGATGCTTATGGCAAGACCGCACGTCGCGTGCTGAAACGGCGTGAAACGGCCGCGCTTCTGGCCTGATCGTAAACCAGGGCTGAAATGAATAACCCCGCCACGCGCGGGGTTATTTCTGTTTCAGACCGGCGGGCATTCGCGCAACCTGGCGGCCTTCAATGCGCCCGTTCCACCCGCGAGGGCCCGTCACGCCCCCCCGCGGCCCTTCGCCACAGCGCCGCAATCTGCGCCGCCACCGCCGCGGGCTGCTCCTGCGGTATCAGATGGGCCGCATCGTCGATCACCTCGACCGTTCCCTTGGCATAGAACGGCCGGTTCAACCTGCGCTGCGCCCCCGGCCCCAGATCCCCGTCCGACTGCCCGGCCAGAATGAGGGCGGGCACATCCATCACCGGCACCTGCGCGCGGCAATCCTCCGCAACGCCCTCGGTCAGCCACCCCGTCCACGCCGCGGGCGACGTTCGGCACAGGTCGGCAACCATCCGGTCGGCGCAGGCCGATGGGAGCGGACCGGCGGTGTTCCCGGAAAGAAACTCGCGCGCATGGTCCGCCGTCATCGGCCCGTCCGCGACCCAGCCCAGCATCGTGCGACGACGCGCCTCGTCGATCGGTTCGGGGGAGGGTGGCGATCCGGCGATCAGAACCACGCCCGCCAGCCCCTCGGGCCGGGTCGCCGCCATGAGGGTCGCGAATTTGCCGCCCATGCTGTGCCCCACGACAACCCAAGGGCCCGCCACCTCTGCCCGGACGCGGTCCTGCAGGTGGGTCAGCGTCGCTTGGACGCTTGACGCCCCCCGGGCCGCCAGATCGCCGAACCCCGGCAAATCCAGCGCCAGACACTTCCCCACCGGGGTCAGATGGGGCCGAAGATCGTCCCAGGAACGGGCGCTCCCCCCCAGCGGATGAAGAAGAACGAAGGTCGGGCGGGCGGTGGCATGGGGCATGACGGGTCCAAGGTTGGGCGGGGGCAAACTCCTCACCCGTCATCGCGTTCCCGCCCCCCACGATCACACGGCGGGCACGGGCCCCTGCGGCACGATGCCGGTCGGATTGATCTGCCGGTGGCTCTCGTAATAATGGCGCTTGATATGCTCCATGTTCACCGTCTCCTCCACACCCGGAAGCGTCAGGAACGCATGGAGATACCGGTGCAGGTTCGGATAGGTCCGAATCTGGCGCAGGTTGCATTTGAAATGGCCGTGATAGACGGGATCGAACCGGACCAGCGTCGTGAACAGGCGGATGTCGGCCTCGGTCACCTCATCCCCCGTCAACCAGCGCGATCCGTCCAGAACGCCCTCCAGCCAGTCCAGCGTCCCGAACACCTCGGCCACCGCCTCGTCATAGGCCTGCTGCGTCATGGCAAATCCCGCACGATAGACGCCGTTGTTCAGCGTGGGATAGATGCGGTCGTTCAGCGCGTCGATGCGCGAGCGAAGGTGTTGGGGGTAATAGTCCCCCGCTTTCGCGCCCACACCGTCGAAAGCCGTGTTGAACATCCGAAGGATCTCGGCGGATTCGTTCGACACGATCGTGCCCCGCGCCGTGTCCCAAAGAACCGGAACCGTCACCTTGCCCGTGTAATCCGGCGCGGCGGCAGAATACAGGCGGTGCATATGATCCGCGCCCAGAACCGGGTCGCCCGTCACGCAGGGGCCGTCCTCGAACGACCAGCCCTGCTCGCCCATGTGCCAATGGACGACCGACAGGCCGATCATGCCCTCCAACCCCTTGAAGCGCCGCAGGATCGTCGTTCGGTGGGCCCAGGGGCAGGCCAGACTGACATAGAGGTGATAGCGGCCCGGTTCGGCCGCAAAGCCACCCTCGCCGCTTGGCCCGGCGGAACCGTCCGGCGTGATCCAGTTGCGAAACCCGCTTTGCGTCCGCGCGAAGCGGCCGTCGGCGCTGTCGGGAACGACGCCCCCGGCCTGCCAGACCCCATCGACAAGCTGCCCCATGATCGTCTCCTCTATGGTGTTCAGGGGGGACATAGGCGCGCGCCCCGCCGTTGACAGGCCGCCCCGGTCACGGGCGGGTGCCCGGTGGACCCGAGGGGCGGTTTGACCCCGAAATCCGCCAGCCACACCCCTGCCGCAAGAGGGATTTGCGTTAATCGCCCCTGTCGGGTCGCTTTTTCGGCCTATCTGCGGTAACAGGCCGGTGATGGCGCGTGATCCCACCTCTGCACAGATCGCCCCCTCGCCGTTTGAAACAACATATGGACAGTGCATTTGACAGACACTCCGCAAGTCCCACTCGACCCTGAAACCCCGGAGGCCATTCCCGCCCCCGAGGGCGCGACCCAGGTGATCGAGACCGAATACGAGATCGGTCAGGACAATATCAGCTACCGCCGCCGGTTCGTGTTCGAACTGGACATTCACAACGTCGTCTTCAGCGTCTCGGCCATTGGCATTGTGGCTTTCACCCTGCTGACGTTGATGTTCCAGAACATATTGGGGCCGGCCTTCGCCGGCCTGCGGGATGCGCTGACCTCGAACCTCGACTGGTTCTTCATCATCACCGCAAACATCTTCGTGGTGCTGTGCATCGCGCTGGTGATCCTGCCGCTTGGCCGGATCCGTCTGGGCGGGCCGGAGGCCACCCCGGACTATTCCTACGCCTCCTGGTTCTCGATGCTGTTCGCGGCGGGCATGGGCATCGGCCTCATGTTCTATGGCGTGTCCGAACCCTTGGGCAACTTCACCGCGGCCTTCGCGGGTCCCGAATTCGCCGCCGACGGCACCCGCATCGATTGGGCCCCCCTGAACGGCATGGCGGGCAACGAAGAGGGGGCGCGCCGTCTGGCCATGGCCGCGACCATCTTCCACTGGGCGCTGCATCCGTGGTCGATCTATGCCATCGTCGCCCTGTCGCTGGCGCTGTTCTCGTTCAACAAGGGCCTGCCGCTCACCTTCCGCTCCATCTTCTATCCGGTCCTGGGCGAACGCGTCTGGGGCTGGCCGGGGCACGTGATCGACATCCTCGCGGTTTTTGCGACGATCTTCGGCCTGTCCACCTCGCTTGGCATCGGCGCGCAGCAGGCCGCCGCCGGTCTGGACTTCCTGTTCGGCATTCCCAGCAGCACCGGCATGATGATCTTCCTGATCATCGTGATCACCGCCATCGCCGCCGCCTCGGTCCTGGCCGGGATGGACAAGGGCGTGAAACTTCTATCCGAGATCAACATGGCCATGGCGGCCCTTCTGCTGCTGTTCATCGTGCTGGTCGGGCCCACGGCGCAGATCGTCTCGGGCTTCTTCAAGAACCTGCTCGCCTATGTCGAATACCTGCCCGCCTTGTCCAACCCGATCGGGCGCGACGATGACAACTTCCGTCAGGGCTGGACCGCATTTTATTGGGCATGGTGGATCAGCTGGTCGCCGTTCGTGGGCATGTTCATCGCCCGTGTCAGCCGGGGCCGCACCGTGCGGGAATTCCTGCTGGCCGTGCTGATCATCCCGTCGATCGTGTCCACGCTGTGGATGACCGCGCTTGGCGGCACCGCCATCAGCCAGGTCGTGACCCAAGGCCTGACCTCGGTGCAGGACGCGGCGCTGGAAATCCAGCTGTTCGAAATGCTGTCCCATCTGCCGCTGACCGCGATCACCTCGGTCGTGGGGATCCTGCTTGTCTGCGTGTTCTTCGTCACCTCGTCGGATTCCGGTTCGCTGGTGATCGACACGATCAGCGCGGGCGGCAAGGTGAACGCGCCGGTGCCGCAGCGGGTGTTCTGGGCCACGTTCGAAGGTATGCTCGCCATCGCGCTGTTGCTGGGGGGCGGGTTGACCGCGCTTCAGGCCATGGCCGTGTCGACCGGCTTTCCCTTCGCCATCGTTCTGTTGGGCGCCGCGGTTTCGCTGGTCGTGGGCCTGATGCGCGAACCGCGCTAACCTTTCGGTTCCGTCCCTTCGGGGGCGGAACTTTCCCCTGCCGCGCCTCGTTCTTTCGGTAACCACATATCGGAGAGAGCCGAATGCGCCTGCAAGGAAAAACCGTCGCCCTGCTGATTTCCCCCAAGGGAACCGAGGATGCCGAATTCGTCCAGCCCAAGAAGGCGCTGACCGAAGCGGGCGCCAAGGTCGTCGTGATCAGCACCAAGGCAGACGACGCGGCCACGGTTGAAGGCGATCTGTCGCCCAAGGGCCAGCACCCGGTCGACCTGACCTTCATGGACGCCAATACCGACGATTATGACGCCGTGGTCATTCCCGGCGGCACCGTGGGGGCCGACACGCTGCGCGCGGATGAGGACGTGACCACCTTCGTCCGCCGGTTCTTCGAACAGGGCAAGCCCGTCGCCGCCATCTGTCACGCCCCGTGGCTGATCATCGAGGCGGATGAGGCGCGGGGACGCACCCTCACCTCCTATCCGTCACTGCGCACCGACATCCGCAACGCGGGCGGCACCTGGGTCGATCAGGAGGTTGTCGTGGACGACGGCGTCGTGACCAGCCGCACGCCGGACGACCTGCCCGCCTTCTGCGACGCGGTCATCGACATGATCGCCGGCGACTGATCCCATGGACGGGTCGGTGGAACACCATGTCGCCCCAAGCCGCAGGTTTCCGCTGCCCCTCGCCTTTATCGCCTTGGCCGTGGCACAGGTCGGCGCGCTGGTGATCCTCGGGCGTGGCTGGGGCGCAGGGTGCGAGGGGGTGTTCCAGATGGCCCCCTCGCCCGAGTGCAATTCCCAGCACCCCGCCGACGCCTATTCCCTGCTGCATGTGGGGTTCGGCATGGCGCTGGCGGTTCTGTTCCACGCCCTACGGCCCGCCTGGCCCGCCAAGGACATCGTCCTGCTCGTCGTCTTTTCGTCGGTCCTGTGGGAGGTGGCGGAAAACCTGCCACCCATGATCGCGATGTTCGGCTATGAACCGGGCGATCCGCTGGCATATTTCGGGGATAGCATTCCCAATTCGATCGGTGACACGCTGGCCGCCGCCCTTGGTGCCTTCGTCGCCGGTCGGCTTCACGCGGCGGCGGTGATCGCCATCGTCATCGCGATCGAGGTCGGGGTCAGTCTGGCCATCGACGACGGCTATGTCATTGCGCTGCTACGAGCGTTCGGCGCGGCATGAGCGCGGCCTCGATCCGGTCCACCGACATCTTTACCCCGCCCCCCGCCGGAAAGCGGGCCGCATTGCGCGCGAAGGTGGGATCGCGCAACAAACGCTCCACCGCCGCCTGAACCTTTTCCACCCCAAGCCGATGGCGCGACAGGCGCAGACCCGCGCCGTGATGCACCACCCGCGCCGCCACCCCGAACTGATCGAAGGCGAGCGGAATCGCCAGCAACGGCACGCCGCGCATCAACGCCTCCATCACCGTGTTCAGCCCGCCATGGGTGATGCACAGATCCGCTTGGTCCAGCACCGTTTCCTGCGGCACGAAGGCCCGCACCCACGTCGCGCCGATTCGGTCGGCCTGCGCGTCGGACAATCCGCCGCCATGCGAAACCAACAGCTGCACCCCCGCACGCCGGCACCCCTCCGCAATGCGCCGCAGAAGGTGCAGACGGTGCCCCTGCAAGGTCCCGAACGAGGCATAGACGAAGGGCCGCGACGGGTCTGGCCGGATGTCGGACACCACGCTGCGTTCCGGTCCGCGCAGGGGCCCCACCTCCACCACCGGACCCTCGGGGCGCGGGAAGTCGAACCCTGGCAGGGTCTGCGACAGGGTCAACAGCGGCGACAGGCACTCCTCCATCCCCCGCCGCGGACCCAGACCGAAGCGGTCGGCCCAGGACGCGATCATGCGGTTCTGCCGCCAAAGGATCATCCGCGCCACCCGTTCCCCCCCGGCATTGCGGCGCAGACCGCGTTCGGACGGATCGAAAGGCCAGCCCAGAAACGGCAGCGGCACCCCCGGCGCGGGATCCAACGGCAGCGCGCAGGCCACGGAGATCTGCGGCAGGCCCAGATAATCCGCGATGAGGCCGGTCGCGGGTTCGGTCTGATCGCCCAGTATGACGTCCATATCCCGCAGGCGGTCGGCCATGCGGCACAGATGATCCATCCGCCGCACCCCTGCCGAAATGGCGTGCCGACGAAGCCCCACATGCGACGGGGGCGGCCCGCATCGCAGAACCTTCACATCCCCCGCCACCTCCACCCCTTCGGGCAGCACGAAGGTCACCTCATGCCCGCGCGTGACCAGACCGGCCGCCAGCGCCGAAAACGCGTGCAGGTGGCTGGCATAGGGTGGGCAAAGGACGGCAAAGCGCATGACAGGTCTCGGATTGGCAGGCCATGTGGGACCGCCGCCGCCCGCGCGTCAATCCCCATCCGTCATTGCAGGGTGGATCAGAGGCCGATAATGTCCGGCGCAAACATCTGGGGGGACGGACCATGATCCTGTGTTGCGGCGAGGCGCTGATCGACATGCTGCCGAAGGACGGGGCGTTCGTGCCCCATGCGGGCGGCGCGGTGTTCAACACGGCCATCGCCCTTGGCCGTCTGGGCGCGCAGGCGGGATTCCTGTCGGGCCTGTCCACCGATCTTTTCGGCGCGAAGCTGACCGAGGCGCTTGCGGCATCCCATGTCGATACCGGCCTTGCGCCGCGCAGCGACCGGCCCACCACGCTGGCCTTCGTCACCCTGACCGACGGGCAGGCCAGCTATGCCTTCTATGACGAGAATACCGCCGGGCGGCTTTTGTCCGAAGGCGATCTGCCCGCCCTGCCCGAAACCATCGGCACGCTGTTCTTCGGCGGCATCTCTTTGGTCAGCGAACCTGCCGCCGACACCTATGCCGCCCTGCTTGCGCGCGAATCCGCGTCGCGCGTGGTCATGCTGGACCCCAACATCCGTCCCGGTTTCATCCGCGACGCCGCGCGGTATCGTGACCGGATCGGGCGGATGATGGCCGGGGCCGACATCGTCAAGCTGTCGGATGAGGATCTGCACTGGCTGGAAGGTCCGGGGGATACGGTGGCGTTGGCGCAAGCGTTGCTGGACCGCGGGCCGAAGGTGGTTCTGCTGACCGAAGGGGCGGAGGGCGCGCGCGCCATTACCCGCCGCACGACGCGCCGCGTGCCCGCCCGCAAGGTGACCGTGGCCGACACGGTGGGCGCGGGCGACACGTTCAACGCGGGGTTTCTGGCGGCGCTGGACCGCGCGGGGGCGCTGACGAAAACGGCGGTGGCGGACCTGTCCGACGATCTGCTGGACGCGGCGCTGACCCTTGGCATCCGTGCCGCCGCCATCACCGTCTCACGCGCGGGGGCCAACCCGCCCTGGGCGCGCGAAGTGTGAGGGCGCTGCTGCAACGCGTCTCCGAGGCGTCGGTCACGGTTGATGGGGCCGTGACGGGGCGGATCGGGGCGGGCCTTCTGATCCTTGTCTGCGCGATGAAGGGCGATACGGAGGCGAATGCCGACGCGCTGGTGGCCAAGATCCTGAAGCAACGCATCTTCCGCGACGACGCGGGCAAGATGAACCTGTCGCTGCTGGACACCGGCGGCGCGGCCCTTGTGGTCAGCCAGTTCACGCTGGCCGCCGACACGTCGCGCGGGACCCGCCCCGGTTTTTCCGCCGCCGCCGCGCCGGATGACGGGCGGCGCCTTTACGATCACACCGTCGCCCGCATGGCCGCGCAGGTGCCCACCGAAACCGGCATCTTCGGGGCGGACATGCAGGTTGCGCTGGTCAATTCCGGTCCCGTCACGATCTGGGTTGAGGCATAGGGCCCGCATCCCTATATTCGGGGGGAACAAAGGATCCCGCCCATGACCGACACCACCGCCGCCGAAGGCGCCCCGATCATCAAGCCGTCCGCCACCGACCATCCGCTCTATGAACAGGTGGTCGATGCCTGCCGCACGGTTTATGACCCCGAAATCCCGGTCAACATCTATGACCTGGGCCTGATCTACACCATCGAGATCAACGACGCGTCCGAGGTGGAGATCCTGATGACCCTGACCGCCCCCGGCTGCCCCGTGGCGGGCGAGATGCCGGGCTGGGTCGCCGACGCCGTCGAACCCCTGCCGGGGGTCAAGCATGTCAATGTCGGCATGACCTTTGACCCGCCCTGGGGGATGGAGATGATGTCGGACGAAGCGCGTCTCGAACTCGGATTCATGTGAGGACACGATGTTCAACATTCCCGGAAAGCAGGCGGTCAGCATCACCCCCGCCGCCGCGAAACAGATCGCCCGCCTGATGACCAGACAGCAGTCCGCCGGGCTGCGGATCGGTGTCAAGAAGGGCGGCTGCGCGGGCATGGAATACACCATGGACTATGTCGCCGCCGTCGATCCCATGGATGAGACGGTGGAACAGGACGGCGCGCGGGTGATGATCGCCCCCATGGCGCAGATGTTCCTGTTCGGGACGGAAATCGACTATGAAACCTCGCTTCTGGAATCGGGGTTCAAGTTTCGCAACCCCAACGTGGTCGATGCTTGCGGCTGCGGGGAATCGGTGAAGTTCCGCGAGTAATCTTTTCCTTTTGCCCGCCATGCCCTAGCCTTTGGTGCAAACCCAAGGAGATATCATGCGCGGATTGGCTGCCGGAAACTGGAAGATGAACGGAACGGGCGCGGACCTGGCCGAGGTCGAGGCCCTTCTGGCCGCCCACCCCTCCCCCGCCTGCGATGTGCTGATCTGCCCGCCCGCCACGCTTTTGTCGCGCATGGTGGCGACGGGGATCGCGGTCGGCGGGCAGGATTGCCACGCGAACCCCTCCGGCGCACATACCGGCGACATCTCGGCCCAAATGCTGGCCGAGGCGGGGGCGACCTATGTCATCCTCGGCCATTCCGAACGCCGTGCCGATCATCATGAAACCGACGCTCAGGTGGCCGAAAAGGTGAAGGCCGCGCAGGAGGCGGGCCTGACCGCCATCGTCTGCGTGGGCGAGATGGAGGCCGACCGCGACGCCGGGCGCACCCTTGACGTGATCGGCGCGCAGATCGACGGCTCGCTGCCCGATGGGGCGACGGATATCGTCGTCGCCTATGAACCCGTCTGGGCCATCGGCACCGGCCGCACCCCCACGCTGGAACAGATCGCCGAGGTGCACGCCTTCCTGCGCGACCGCCTTGCCCCGCGGTTCGGCGATCAGGTGCGCCTGCTTTATGGCGGTTCGGTCAAGCCCGCCAACGCCGCCGAGATTTTCGCACTGCCCAACGTCAACGGGGCCCTGGTCGGCGGCGCCAGTCTGAAGGCCAGCGATTTCGGCGCGATCATCGCCGCGCTGACCTAGAACGCCCACGATCGGCGCAGGGTGCGGATGCGGTCCCGCACCTCGCTCCGCACCTGCCCCTCGCGTGGGGGGTCGAGGAGGGTTGTCATCATCCCCTCCTCCGGTGGGGGACGCGCGCCGCCGCCCCAGCTCAGCCCCCGCAGAACCGCCTCGGCCTTGGGGGGCAGGCGGTCGGGCACGTCCTGCCCCGACAGGGCGGCCCAGATGCCGGCCCAGCAGCGCCCCACCGACCAGGGGTTGTATCCACCGCCGCCCGTCACGATCAGGCGCGGACACAGATCGCGCAGCGCCAAAGCCACCTCGCGATGCGCGTTGTTGGACAAAGCCAGCCGGGACAGCGGATCTTCCTCCACCGCATCCGCCCCGCATTGCAGCACGATGGCATCGGGGGCAAAGCGGTCCACGGCGGGCAGGATCAGATCCTGCAGGATCGCCCGCATCTCGGTATCGTTGAACCGGCGCGGCACGGGCAGGTTCAACGCGTTCCCCCCCGCATCGTCCTCCAACAGCCCGGTGAAGGGCCAGCGCCCCTCCTCATGGACGGATATCAGGCGAATGTCGGGATCGCCCGCGAACCCCGCCTGCACCCCGTCGCAATGATGCGCGTCGATATCGACATAGGCGATGCGCTGCATTCCGAAATGGCGCAAGGCCAGCATCCCCAGCACGCAATCGTTCAGATAGCAGAAGCCGTTGGCCCGATCTGGCATCCCGTGATGCGTGCCGCCCCCCGGCACATGCACCACCCCACCGTCCCGCACCAGTTCGGCGGCCAGCATCATGCCCCCCACCCCGGTGGCGGGGCGGCGAAACATTTCGGGGAACAGCGGGTTCGACAGGGTGCCCAGATGATGGCGCTGCAACATGACCTCGGTCGGGGTTTTCCGCCCCTCCGCCTCCTGCAAAGCGCGGATATAGGCGGGGTCGTGCCATGCCGACAGCGCCTGTGCCGTTGCGCGCGGGCTGGTGCGATATTGCGCGGCGGGCAGCCAATCCAAGGCGCGCGCCAGATCCAGCACGGTGGACACGCGCGGCACCCGCAGCGGATGCGCCCGACCATAGCTGGAATGGCGATAGATTTCAGCCCCGATCAGAATGGGAAAGGAAGGATGCAACGGATCGCCCTGCGCTGTAATGGCCCCATCGAACGATAGGCCGCGTGTCGCCGTAATCCCGAATTTTGGTGTTTTTCCGACAGGCGCTTGAAAGTCCCGCCCTTTTCCCGGACCCTGTCCGCTCCCCAGCCCCAGAACACGCCCATGCCCGAAGTGACCGACAATCGGCTTCCCCCACCCACCCTGTCCGCCCGGCGGCAGGTCTGCGCCTTGTGCTGGCGGCGCAAGGGCAACGAGGTGCAGGTTCTTCTGATCACCAGCCGCGAAACCGGCCGATGGGTGATGCCGAAGGGCTGGCCGGTCAAGGGGCAGGTCGACGCCAATTCCGCGGCCCAGGAAGCATGGGAGGAGGCGGGCGTGTCGGGAACGGTCGGGGCGGTCATCGGACATTATGCCTATGACAAGGTTGTCGGGCGCGGCTCGCCGCGGGAACGGCACCTTCCATGCGAGGTGGACGTCTATGACCTGCGTGTCGACGCCCTTGCGAAACGCTACCCCGAAGCCAAGCAGCGGCGGCGGAAATGGTTCGCCGTGTCAGAGGCGGCCCGACGCGTGGACGAACACGCCCTTCGGGCGTTGCTGGGCCACTTCTCCCCCATGACATGACTTGAATGTCGGCGGAATATCCGTACCTCAGTTCGTGTGAGACGATGGGAAACGGCATGATCCGATACGACCTGAAATGCGCGGACGGCCATGCGTTTGACGGATGGTATGCCTCGTCCGATACGTTCGACGCGCTGCTGCGCGCGGGTCAGGTCACATGTTCGGAATGCGTATCCACTCATGTGGAAAAGGCGTTGATGGCCCCCAGCGTCACCGCAACGTCGGAAGATCGGCGCAAGGCGCTGGCCGACCTGAAACGAGAGATCGAGGCCACCTCCACCTATGTCGGCACCGAATTTGCTGAAGAAGCCCGGCGCATCCACAACGGAGAGGCGCCGGGCCGGTCGATCTATGGCGAGGCCCGTCTTGAGGACGTGCGCCGCCTTATCGAAGACGATATTCCCGTGGCACCCCTGCCCTTCCGGCCGACGCGACGGGCCAATTGATCACACCCAATAAGGTGCCACGCCGTAATAGCCGTAGAAAGATGTGGCCCATGCGCGGTCATCTTCCCAGTTGTCGGGACGCACGGGCGCACCTTCCAGCTGGTCCTTGGTCACATCGGTGACATATCCGCCCAGTTCGGTATCGTAACGCAGCTTGCGCCACGGCAGCGGATGATGCCCTTCGCCCATACCGAGGAAGCCGCCGAAACCCATGACGGCATAGGCGACGTTGCCCGACTGCTTGTCGATCATGATGTGGTCGATGCTGCCCAGTTTCTCACCCGAGGGGCTGTAGACCTTGGTGCCGTCCACTTCGCGGCTGGAAATCGTGCTGCTGGCCATGATGTCTCCTCCCAAAATGACATGCGGTAAAAACGTGCAAGGGGGACAGAGGTTCCCCTGCCCCCGGCTTCGGTATCAGCGGTCGGCGTCCGGAAGGGCCTTCAGCTCCTCCAGCGACAAGCGCGTGACATAGGCATAGCGGCCATCCTCGCCCGGAATGAGGCGAACGGCATCCGTGGGCAGGAACACGTCCTTGTCGCCCAGGCCAAGGATGCCCCCGACTTCGGCGATGATGCCGATCATCTGACCGTCATCCGACAAAACCACGTCCTCGATCTCGCCGATATCGTCCCAATCGGTGCTGATCTGGGTGTAGGTTGCGTTGCCGAAGGTCGATTGTTCGATGCCGGTCTGGATGCTGTAGATGTCGCCATCCTTGATGTCGTCGACGCGGACGCTCCCGCTGGGCAGGGCCGTTTGCGCCATCGCCATCGATGCCGTCAGGCCGAATACGGCTGCCGAGGTTACCAAGCGTTTCATGTCGTTGCTCCTTCTGGTCTCTGGAAGGGCAACGTGTCGGGCGGGCCGGGGTTCCGCCCTACCGGCTCAGGCGTTCCATCGGTGCGCGGAAGGTCGCGCGCAAGCCGGTGGGAAGATAGTCGATATCGGCATCGCCGCTGCCCAGACCTGCCTGGATCAGCCGTGAGCCGAACCCCTTTCGCCCCGGCGTCGGGTTGGGCGGGGGGCCGCCCGTCTCGGTCCATGTCAGAACAAGATGGCGGTCCTCGATGGACCAATCGATATGCACCCGCCCCCCGGGCACGGACAGCGCGCCATACTTCATGGCGTTCGTGGTCAATTCGTGCAGCAGCATGGTGGTGGACAGCGCCACCTCCGACCCCATGTCCACATCGGGGCCGACCGCCAGAACCCGGTCCGCCCCGCCAGCCACCTGCACCGTCCCGGCAATGATCGCGCCCAGTTGCGTTGCCACCCACCGTTCATGCGCCAAAAGGTCATAGGCGGAGGCCATGGCCCCCAGACGGCTGGAGAATATGGCGACCGCGTTCTTGTCCATCGCCCCGAAGGTCTGTCGCGCCACGGCGGTGATCATGGCGAAGGTGTTCTTCAGCCGGTGGCTCATCTCATGATTGGCGATGCGGCGGTCTTCCTCGGACCGCAGATGCATCAGGGCCGAATGGATGCGGTCGCTGACGGCGCGAATGAAGACGACGTCGGCATCGCTGAGTGGGCGGGGCCAATCGAAATGCACGAAGCTGACCAGGGTGAATTCGCCATCGTGAAAGATCGGCACGTTGATCAGCACCCGGATGCCGATATCCAGAAGCGCCTTGGCCTGCTCCTTCGTGCGCTCATCCTCGGCCACGTCGGGGATGATCACCAGTTCCGACCGCTTCAGATCGTCCAGAAAGCTGCCGTAATCGCGGAAATGATGCGTCCCGGCCAAGGAGGAAACGCCCGGCATCCGCCACTCGGGCTGCATCTCGACGCGTTCCGCAACCTCGTCCACGATGCCGAACCCCGCGCGGGTGGGGCGCAACACGTCGGCCATGCAGGCCGAGCCGAGCGTCACCACCTCGGCTGCCGTTCTGGCCCCACGAAGGCGGTCGCCCAGATCGGCCAAGGCGCGCGACTGTTCCGCGGCCAGCCGCAAGGACGCGTTGTGCTGTTCGACATCCGACACCCAGCGGACCTGACGCTGGCGCATCGTGATCTCGGTGGAGATCTGCTGGCTCAGCGTGGTCAGCGCCAGAAGTTCGTCCTCGGTCAGCCCCTGCGGCCGGGGGACGTAATCCATGACGCACAGCGCCCCGATCAGCACATCATGAACGCGCAGCGGCACCCCGGCATAGAAGCGGACCTCCGGCCCCTCGGTCACGAGCGTGTTGTTGGCGGTCCGCTCGTCCAACCGCAGATCGTGGATCACCAGCGGTGTGCCTTGCGCCACGGTGAAGGCGCAGATGCTTTGGCTCAGCGGGGTTTCGATCAGGTCCGTGCCCGACGCGGCCTTGAACCACTGCCGGTCGCGATCCAGCAACGAGATCAGGGCGATGGGAGTCCGACAGGCCAACCGCGCCAAAAGCGCAAGATTGTCGAACGACCGTTCCACCGGGGTATCAAGAATACCCAAGGCGTCCAACATCTCATAACGAAGGTTCTCGGGCACGGGCAGGGAAAACTTTCAGGAAGATAACCGGAACATTTTTCTATAGAAGGCGTTGATTTTTGCAAGAGCTAAAGGAGCTTCCCATGACGTCCCACCCCCGCCCGCCTGTCAGGCCAGCCCTCGCGGCGTGCCATGTCCATCCTGCAGGGGGGCGCTGATCATGGGACGCACGGGCATTCTGGTCGGCGCGGCGATCATCATCGTCCTGATCATCTATCTGACCTGACATTTCCGGGGCGCGGCGCGGGCCGCGCCCCGACGATCATGCGCGGTGCACCTGAAGTCCGGCAAAGGACTGGTTCACCGGCATCACTTCCAGCACGTTCACGTTGATATGCGGCGGCAGGGTGCCCAGCCACCACATCGTTTCCGCCAGATCGTCCGAGGTCAGCGGCGCCGCCCCGGCATAGAGGGTGTCATGCGCCTGCTGGTTCCCGTTCGTCCGCACCAGCGTGAATTCGCTTTCGGCCATGCCCGGCTCCAACGAGGTGACGCGCACCCCCGTCCCGTGCAGATCAGCCCGCAGATTCAGGCTGAATTGCTTTACGAACGCCTTCGTCGCGCCATATACGTTGCCGCCCGCATAAGGCCAGTTGCCCGCGATGGAGGATAGGTTGATGATCCCACCCTTGCGATCCCTCAGCACCGGGATCAGTTTCAGCGTGGTGGCCATCAGGCCCTTTATGTTGGTGTCCACCATCCGGTGCCAATCGGTCAGGGACACGTCGGGCACGGGCTTGGTGCCAAGGGCCAGCCCGGCATTGTTGATCAAAAGGTCGATGCCCGCGAACCCGGCCGGCAGTCCGTCGATCGCGGCGGACATACCCGCCTCATCCGTGACATCGACGCACAGGGGGTGGAACGCATCCCCCAACTCGGCGCGCAGCGCCTCCAGCCGTTCGGCGCGGCGCCCGGTGCCGACCACCTGCCAGCCGCCCGTAACGAAACGGCGCGCCGCCGCCTGACCGAAGCCGGCGGTCGCGCCGGTGATGAAGACAGTTTTCATTTCACATCCTTCGTTGTCGTCTGCGCATCGTCGGGCGCGCGGTCGGGCCAGAACCGGACCCCGGGCCGCGCCAACCCGCCACCAAGGGCCACCGCCGTGCCATCGGCACGCCAGCAGGCCGCCCCCGTCATATCGCCTTGGGTCCCGAACTCAATGGCGTTCATCCCGCCGCCGATATGGGGCATGACCTTGATGTCGTGCCCCATGGCCTGCAGCTCCGGGGCAAGGGGGGCGAAGGCCTTCTCCACCTCCACCACATGGCCTTCGGTCCAGATGCGGGGGGCCTCCACCGCCTCCTGCACGGTCATCCCGTGGTCGATCAGGTTGACGATCCCCTGCAAGATCGACGGAAAGATCCGCAGGCCGCCCGGCATTCCCAAGGCAAAGGCAGGCCGCCCGTCCTTCATCACGATCATCGGCGCCATGGAGGTCGGCACCCGTTTGCCCGGCACCACAGACAGCGCCTTGCCCGGGCGCGGATCGAAGTTCATCATATAGTTGTTGGGGATGATCCCCGTCCCCGGCACGACGAACCGCGCCCCGAACAGCCCGTTGATCGTGTGGGTGGCGGTGACGATGTTGCCGTCCTTGTCGGCCACGGTCACATGCGTGGTGTCGGCACTTTCGCGCCCCGCGACGAAGGCCCCGACCGGCCCCCCGATCCGCGCCGCGCAGTCGGCGGCATAGGCCTTGGAGGTCAGCCGCGCCACCGGCACATCGACAAAGGCCGGATCGCCCGAGCTTTGACGGCGGTCGGCAAAGGCGATCTTCAGCACCTCGGCCAGCAGATGCAACCCGGCGGGCGTGCCGAAACCCAGCCCCTTCACGTCATACCCTTCAAGGATGTTCAGCATCTGCGTGATATGCACCCCCGACGACGCGGGCGGCGGCGGGCCGATCACCTCATACCCGCGATAGGTGCCTGCGATGGGTGTTCGGTCCAGCGCCGTGTATCCCGCCAGATCCTCCAGCGTCAGAAAGCCCGTGTGATCGTCGCCCGTGGCCATGCGGTCCACCAGCGCCGCCCCAAGCGCGCCGCCATGCAGCGCCCCGGCCCCTTCGGTCTGAATCAGCCGCAGGCTTTCGGCGTAATCGCCCATGACCACCCGGTCGCCATGGCGCAGCAGATCGCCCTTGGGCGCAACCACCGCCGCCATGGCCGGATCGGCCAGAAGATCGTTCGCGAATTCCTGCACCGCGCCCGCCAGGTAATGGGTGGCGGTGAACCCGCGCGAGGCCGCGCGGATCGCCGGTTCCACCACATCGGCAAAGGGCAGCTTGCCGAACCGCGCCTGCATGTCGCACCAGCCGCGCAGGTTGCCCGGCACGGCCACGGCGGACGCGCCGACCATGCTGCGCCGCCCTACGGTGTCCATATAGCGCTTGGGCTCGTCCGACACGGGGGTATACATGTCGGGCGTCATCGACGCCGCCGCACTGGACAGGGCATCGATGACGATGTTCGTGCCATCCGCCATGCGGATATGCGACAGACCGCCCCCCGCGATGCCGACCATCATCGGCTCCACCACCGTCAGGGTCAGCAGGGTGGCGACGGCGGCGTCCACCGCATTGCCGCCCGCCGCCAGCATCTCGGCCCCCGCCGCCGCCCCCATGGGGTGGTTCGCGACAACCATGCCACCGGCCCCGTGGGCGGGCCGCTTTTCGCAGGTGAAGGGCAGCATCGCGGTCATGCCAGCTTGGCCATGACGCGGGCGGTGGCCCCGGACAGATCGCCCAGCTTCGCCTCACCCGCGCGGACCTGCCCTTCGCGCCCCTTGCCGCGCGCCTGCGTGTCGATGGCCTTCTGCGCTTCGGACGCCACTTCGTCGCGCGGCAGGACCAACACACCGGATTCGTCGGCCAGAACCGCATCGCCCGGCATGACGACGGTGTTGCCGCAGGACACCGGCACGTTGATCGCCCCGCCGATGTCGTAAAGCCGCGTGGTGATGGGCGAGATGCCACGGCACCACATGGGGAAGTCCGAGGCCTCGATCTCCTCAAGGTCGGTGCACGGGCCGTCCACCGCCGCGCCGACGGCCCCGGCCGCCTTGGCCCCCACCGTCACGCCCCCGCCCCAGCAGGCATAGCGGTCGTCGTGCAGGCGATCCACGATGACGAAATCGCCCGGACGGATCAACGACAGCAGATGGTGCAGCAGCGTCGAATCCGGCCCCGGAATGGCGATGGTTACCGCCGTGCCCACCACCCGGCGGCGCGGGATCAGCGGCTGGATCTGGCGCGACAGGAACCCGAACTGGCGCCAATGGCCCATCGTCGCCGTTTCACATTGCGCCAGCAGGTCCAGATCGGCCTGCGGGATCTGTTCGGGCATCGGGTTGATCTTGTAGCTCATAACTCTCTCCTTAACGCCCGAAGGCTTTCGTGAAACCGACCGTGCGTTCGATCAGCAGAACCATTCCCAGCGACACCGCGATCAGCAGCACCGCCAGCACCGCCACCATCGGATCCGTCCGTTCGTCCACATAGCGGTAAAGCGCCACGGGCAGCGTCGTCAGGCGCGGACCGACAAGGAACAGCGACAGGACAATCTCGTCAAAGGACATGATGGCGGCGATGGCCGAGGAGGCGACGATCCCCGGCATCAGACGCGGCAGCGTGATGCGGGTGAACACCTGCAATGGCCGCGCGCCCAGCGTCATCGCCGCATGTTCCACGTCCTGCCCCAAGTTCCCAAGGCTCGTCTGCAGGATGCGCACCGAAAACGGCAGGGTCATCACCAGATGCGCCAGAACCAGCCCCGGAAAGGTCGCGACCAGACCGGCGGGGGTGAAGACCATCAGGATGCCCAGGCCCAGCATCATCGATGGCAGGACCAGGGGCGCAAGGATCAGGTTGCGCAGAAACTCGCGCCCCCGAAACTCCAGCCGCACCAGCGCATAGGCGGCGGGCAAACCCAGCACGAGGCTGAGGACCGCCACGATCACCGCAATGATGACCGAGTTCTTCAGGCCCACCATGAAGCCCTGATTGTTCAGAACCTCGCCATACCACCTGAGGCTCCACCCCGACGGGGGGAAGGACAGATAGGCGTCGGCGCTGAACGACATGATGAACACGATGAACAGCGGCACGAAGACGAACCCGAAGACGCCGATGACATAGATGCGGGCAAGGATGCCGATGAAACGGGTCATGTGCGCACCTTCGTGAGAGAGCGGATGAACAGCGCGGTCACCGTCATCGCGATCAGGAACATCGCCAGCATCAGGAAGGCCAGCGCGGCGGCGGTCGGCCAGTCCAGCGTCAGAAGCGCAAGGTCGAACACCTCGGTCGCCAGCAGGAACACCCGGCCCCCGCCCAGAAGCGACGGCGTGATATAGGACGAGATCGACAGCACGAACCCGATGGTCAGCGCCGCGATGATGGCAGGCACCGTCAGCGGCAGCGTCACGCGGAAAAACACGACGTGGGGCGGCGCGCCCAGCGATTGCGCCGCCTCGTCCAACCGGGGGTCCAGACGGCCAAGTCCAGCCATGATCGTCAGGAACATATAGGGCATGATCGCCTCGGACAGGCCGATCACCACGCCGGTATAGTTGTTGACCAGCTGCACCGGGGCGGACAGCACGCCCAGATGCAGCAGAAGCGAGTTCACCACCCCGTCATTGCCCAGCGTGACCATCCAGCCAAAGGACCGCACCACCGCCGACACCAGAAGCGGGGATGCGGCCAGAACCGTCAGCACCGTCTTCCACCGCGATGTGGTGCGCGACAGGAACAGCGCCATGGGATAGGCCAAAAGCAGCGCAATGACCGAACAGGTCACGGCCAGCTTCAGCGTGCGGCCCAACAGGTCGAGATAGTAGCTGTCGCTCAGGATCGCGACATAGGTGTCGAAGCTGACCGCCTGCACGATCGCGCCGTAATCCGAAATGTTCAGCGACATGCGGAACAGCCAGATCATCGGCGCGATGAAGCTGATCGACAGCACGCACAGCACGGGCGCCATGAGCAGCCACGGCGTCCAGCGGGTCGCGGTTCCGGGGGGGGCGAAGGCCATCATGCGGCAAAGACCCGCAGATCGTCGGCCCGCCAGTCCACCCCCACCCGCGCGCCAGGCTGGGCCAGCGCATCGTCGGGATCGCCGGGGCGCAGGTCGGCGATCAGGGTCTGGCCGTTGTCCAGCCGCAACTCCACCTCGATCATCGACCCGACGAAGACGCGCCGCGTCACCTCGGCCATCAGCGGGCCGCTGGGGGTCAGGCGCACGACATGGGGGCGGATCACGGCCTGCGCGGCCCCTGCCGGCACATTCGCCGGGGCGGGCACGACCACGTCGCCCAGACGAAGGCGACCGCCCTCCCCCTGCGCGGACAGGGTGTTCGCCCGCCCGATGAAATTGGCGACGAACGGCGTCGCCGCGTTGTCATAGATGTCGGACGGGGTGCCGATCTGTTCCAGCCGCCCTTCGTTCATCACGGCGATGCGGTCGCACATGGTCAACGCCTCCTGCTGGTCATGGGTGACGAACAGGGTGGTGATGCCGGTGCGGGTCTGGATGTCGCGCAGTTCGAACCGCATCTCGTCGCGCAACCGCGCGTCGAGGTTGGACAGGGGTTCGTCCAGCAGCAGAATCTCCGGCTCGATCACGATGGCGCGGGCGATGGCCACGCGCTGCTGCTGGCCGCCCGACAGTTCGGCGGGACGGCGTTCGGCAAATGCCTCCAGCCGCACGACGCGCAGGGCCTCGGCCACGCGGGCGCGCATCTCGTCCTTGCCCACCTTGCGCAAGGACAGGCCGAAGGCCACGTTCTGCGCCACGGTCATGTGCGGGAACAGGGCATAGGACTGAAAGACCAAGCCCAGGTTTCGTTCCCATGGCGGGCGGGACACGATGTCCCTTCCGTCGATGGTGATGCTGCCCGCCGTGGGGGCCAGAAGCCCCGCGAACATGCGCAGCGTCGTCGATTTGCCGCAGCCCGAAGGACCGAGGAGGCCGATGAACTCGCCCTTCGCGATGTCGAACGACAGCCTGTCCACCGCCGGACGCTTGCCCCCGTAATCGAAGGTCAGCCCATCGATGCGGATATGCGCGGGTCCCGTCATCCCCATCTCAGTTGGCCGAGATGATGCGACGCTTCCACATCGCGTTCCAACGGTCGTTCTGCGTGGCGACCCAGGTCCAGTCCAGCGGCAGCGTCTGGTCCATCTGGCCGAAGACGGTGCGCGCACGGGCGTCCTCGCTCGGTTGCGCCTTGGCGTTGGTGGGCGAATAATACATCGCTTCGGTGAAGGCCGCCTGCGCTTCGGGCGACAGGGCGTAATCGATGAAGGCCTTCGCCGCGTCGGGGTTCTTCGCCCCCTCCACCAGATTGATGGTGTTGATCTGAAGGACCGTCCCCTCTTTCGGGGTCATCACCCCCAGTTTGCCATCCGCATCGTTGGAATAGGTCTGGGCGCGCGCGTTCCACCCCGTGGCCATGGCCACCGTCCCGTTCAGGACAAGGGTGTAACTGTCGGGCTTGGGGTCGAAGGTCTGCACAGCGGGGGCCAGTTCGGCCAGCTTCTCGATCGACTGGTCCACGCCTTGGGTATAATCCTCGCCCAGCATGGACGAGGTCATGACCATCAGCCCCGTTCCCAGAATGCTGGGCATCGAGGTCACCGCCAGCTTGCCCGCATATTGCGGATCCCACAGCACCTCGAGCGACTCCGGCGTGCCCTGCACCAGATCGGTGTTGTAGATGATGACCTCGTTGTCGAAGGTCACGGCGGGGCCGTAGCCTTCCTGCACCGTTGCCTCGGGCACCAGATCGGCCAGGTTCGGGACATCCTCGACCGTCAGCGGGGCCAAGAGCCCCTCCTTGTTTCCGATCAACGCGGTTGTCACGTCAAAGAGCACGACATCCAGTTGCGGGTCATTCGCCTGCGCGCGCAACGCGCCCAGCTGATCCGCCGATCCCCGCGCGCTGGCATAGGTGACCGTCAGGCCCGGATGTTCGGCCAGGAACGGATCGATCACGGCGGCGGTGTATTTGTCCTGAAAGATGCCGGTATAGGACGCGATGGTCAGGTTGCCCGTCAGATCCTGCGCAGAGAGGGGGGCGGCGGTGGCGGCGGCAAGGATCGCCGCGGACAGAATGGTTTTCATGAACGTCTCTCCTGTTGGGGTATGGCCGTTTCGACCTTGATGTCAGTAGCCGCGCTTGCCGTCGGCCAGATCCGCGACGGTGCCGGTCTTTTCGAATTCGCGCAGGTTCTTGGCGATGATGCGGCTGCCGGTCGGCGCGTCGATCAACGAGGCCACATGCGGCGTCACGGTGATCTGCGGATGGTACCAGAACGGATGTTCGGCGGGCAGCGGTTCGACATGGAACACGTCCAGCGTGGCCCCCGCGATCTGACCCGAGGCGAGCGCCCCCAGAAGGTCGGCATCCACCAGATGCGGCCCCCGCGCCGCGTTGATGACGCTTGCCCCGCGTGGCAGGCGGTTGAAGGTGTCGGCATTCAGGATGCCGCGCGTGTCTTCGGTCAGGGGCAGCAGGCAGACCAGGATTTCGGTGCCGTTCAGAAACGCGCCGAACTGATCCTTCCCGGCGAAAGTGCGGATGCCCTCGATCTCCTTTGGGCTGCGCGACCAACCGACCACGTCGAAACCGATGGTGGCCAGCAGCTTCGCCGCCTCGGCGCCCAGATTGCCCAGACCCATGATGCCCACGCGGCGGCCCGTGGCGGGCGGCACGATGACCGGTTCCCATTTCCCCTTCGCCTGGCTGGCCTGCAGGGCGGGCAGCGCGCGGTGATGGCGCAGCACATGCAGCGCCACGTATTCCTTCATCCGCTGCGTCAGGTCGCGGCCCACGGTGCGGATGATCGGCACATCCGGCAGATCCTCGTCCGCCAGAACGTGGTCGATCCCCGCGCCGATCGACACCACCGCCTTGAGGTTGGAAAACCCCGTCATCCCCCCCGTGGGCGGCCGCCACACGACGGTATAGGTGATGGCCTCGGGGTCCTTCACCGTCTTCATCGGCTCGAACGACCAGTCGGGCATCAGGTCGCCCAGCATCTGGCACCAGTCCTTGGTCTTTTCATCGCTGGGGAGATAGACGGCAACATGCATCGGGTCGGTCCTTCGGAATGTCGAATGTGTTGCGCCCATGGAACGGCGGGTTGCCCCGAACCGTCAAAGCAAAAATAATGGTCGGGTTCATAAATAAATTCTATGATCGGCGCGGGCCCCCGGAGGGATGAGACGACATGAACTTCAAGCAGATCGAGGCGTTCTATTGGCTGACGCGCCTGCAAAGTTTCCAGAAGGTGGCCGACCGGATCGGCCTGACGCAACCGGCTGTTTCCGCAAGGATTTCAGGGTTGGAGGATGCGTTCGGCGTGCCGCTGATCAACCGCGATTCCCCCACCTTCGCCCTGACCGAACAAGGCCATGAAGTCGCCGAATACGCCGAGACGTTCCTGTCTTTGTCCGAGGCGCTGACGGGGCGGCTGCGCGCGGGGCGAAAGAAACGTTATACGATCGGCATGGTTGGAATGGTCACCAACACCTGGGGGGCGACGCTGCGGCGCAAGGTGTCGGCCGATCCCGATATCGGGCTCGTGGATTTCCACTCCGCCTCCAATGTCGATCTGAAGGAACTGATGCGCAACGGCACGCTGGACATGGCCTTCGTGACCGGCGAGGCGGGCCTGCCGCAGATCGCGAACAGCTTCTCGGTGCAGTTTCGCGTGGGATGGGTCGCGCGGCCCGACGTGGCGGGCCAGATCTCCCGCGCGCTGACCCCGGACGAGATCCGGGGCTATCCCCTGATCCTTTATCCCCACACCTCACCGCTGTTCCGCCCCGTGGCCGACATGGTCGAGGAGTTGCGCCGCCGCCCGAACGCGCGGCACACCGGCAATTCGCTGGGCAATATCTGCGACATGGTGCGCGCGGGCTATGGCGTGTCCGCCATTCCCCTGGCGGCGGTGGAGATGGAGCTGACGACCGGCCTTCTGACCGAAATCCCGGCGACGGTGCAACTTGCCCCGCTGGTCACGCGCTGCGTCCACATGAACCGCGCGCGCAAGCAACAATCCGAAAGCCTTCTGGAACTGGCCCGTCAGGCGGCACGGGAATGGGCGGCGGCCCATCCCCGCTATGTCACCTTCATGGAGACGTAAGGTTACCCGGCGAAGCCCTTGGCCACGTGATCGCGGATGAACCCCGCCCCGATCTTCACCAGCCGGTCCGACAGCGCGCGGCCCGTCTCGGCCGAGGCATGGACCGGATCACCGCCCCAGACGCCATGCGGCGCGCTCTCGATCGCCTCGATCGGGACCTGGATCCGCGCGCCGTCGTATTTGATGGCCGACATGCCGGCCACGTCCATGCCCATGACCTTGCGGTCCTTGGGCGGGGCCTGCCGCAGATCCATCCGCAGGATGTCGGGATAATAATGCAGCCCGATGGAGGTCAGTGGATCGCCCCCGTGGCCGGACGCGCGAGCCGCCTGCTCCGGCCCCAGAATGTCCTTCAAAAGCTCATAGCTGATTTGCCACAGATACATCGACGCCACGAACATCCCGTTCTTGCGGCGCCAGTTCTGCGTCACCTCGTTGATGGCCTGCACGTTGCCGCCATGGCCGTTGATGATCAGAACCTTGGTCAGCCCGTGGCGGGCCAGGCTGGCGATCATGTCGTTGATCAGCGCCGTCAGCGTCGCCTGTTCGATGGCGATCCCGCCATGGGACGATCCGAAATAATCCGCGCCGCCGAACGGCACCGGCGGGGCGACGAAGGTCGGCACCCCTTCGGCGCGGGCCGCGCGGGCAATGTCCAGCGCCACGCATTCCGCGCCCAGATAATCGCCCATCGGCGCATGGGTGCCCTGATCTTCCAACGACCCCATGGGCAGAAGGATCACCGCCTCGTCGGTCAGGTATTGGCGGGCCTCCTCGCTGGTCAGTTCGGCCATCTTCAGTTTCGCGGTGGTCATCCTACTCTCCTGTGGAAATGTCGTCGCGGATGCAGGCCTTCAGGCGTCCGTCGCCCGCGGGCCGCAATTCGGGCACCCCTGCCCCGCAGGCGGGGATGGCAAAGGGGCAGCGTGTGCGGAACACGCAGCCCGAAGGCGGGGTCAGGGGGGACGGGATCTCCCCCTCCAGCCGGATGCGGGACGAAGACCGCGCAAGGCTGGGTTCGGCGGACACCAGTGCGGCGGTATAGGGGTGCTGCGGCGCGAAATGCACCGCATCCGCCGGCCCCACCTCCATCACGCGGCCCAGATACAGCACCATGATCCGGTCCGAGATATAGCGGACCACCGACAGATCGTGGCTGATGAACAAAAGCGAGATGCCCTGGCTTTGCCGCAGATCGGCCAGCAGGTTCAGCACCTGCGCCTGAATGGACACGTCCAGCGCCGACACCGCCTCGTCGCAGACGATGAATTTCGGCTCCACCGCCAGCGCCCGCGCGATGCCGATCCGCTGCCGCTGCCCGCCGGAAAATTCATGCGGATAGCGGTCGAGGAAATCGGGGTTCAGCCCGACCATCCGCATCAGCGCCTCCAGCCGGGCCTGCCGCGCGTCGCCCATGTGCAGGCGGTGCGTGTCCAGCGCCTCGGCCAGGGTCGCGCGGATGGTCTTGCGCGGGTCCAGACTGGCATAGGGGTCCTGGAAGATGATCTGCATGTCCTTGCGCAACCGCCGCAGATCGGCCGAGGAGATGCGGGTCAGGTCATGCCCGTCAAAGGTCATCCCCGCGCTGTCGCTGTCGATCAGGCGCAGAACTGCCTTGCCGATCGTGCTTTTGCCCGAACCGCTTTCCCCCACCAGCCCCAATACTTCGCCGGGGGCGACGGTCAGGCTGACATCGCGCAGCACCTGCATCCGCCCCTTGCCGAACAGGCCCTTGCGGCCCACGGGGTAATGCTTGTTCAGGGATTTCACGTCCAAAAGGGCGGTCATGCGGCGTCCTTTCCGGCTTCGGGCGCACGGATGCAGCGGACGCGGCGGTCCCCCGGACCCGACAGGTCGGGCCGGATGCCGGCGCAGGCGTCGATGGCGATGGGGCAGCGGTCGCGGAAGGTGCAGCCCGACGGACGGCGATCCGGCAATGGCGGCGTCCCTGCGACGGCCAGAAGCCGGTCGCCCCGGGCCGAATGCATCTCCTCATGGCTGGAGGGCATGCTTTCCAGCAGCGCGCGGGTATAGGGGTGGTGCGGATCGTTCAGAATGTCCTTCGCCGGTCCCTCCTCCACGATCTGACCGGAATACATCACGGCCACACGGTCGGCGATCTCGGCCACCACGCCCAGGTTGTGGCTGATGAACAAAAGGCTCAGCCCTTCGGCATATTCGTGGCGCAGGCGTTGCAGCAGCTCGATGATCTCGGCCTGGATCGTCACGTCCAGCGCGGTGGTGGGTTCGTCCGCGATCAGCAGGCGCGGCTCGCAGCACAGCGCCATGGCGATCATCACCCGCTGCCGCATCCCGCCCGACATCTCGTGCGGATACCCGTCGAAGCGGCGCTCCGGCTCGTTGATGCCCACCAGCGTCAGAAGCTCGATCGCCCGCGCCCGCGCGGCGGCCTTCGCCATGGGGCGGTGGGCCAGAATGGCCTCGGTCATCTGCGCGCCGACCTTGTGGATCGGGTTCAGACTGGTCATGGGTTCCTGAAAGATCATGGCGACGTCGTTGCCGCGCACATCCTCCAACTCACGGGGGGTCAGGCGGCCCAGATCGACCATGTCGCCCGATTTCCGGCGCAGGGACAAGGTGCCCGACGCCTGACGGATGCCGGAGGGCAGCAGCCCCATCAGCGCCAGCGACGACAGCGACTTGCCCGACCCGCTTTCCCCCACCAGCGCGGTGCACTGATTGGCGCGCAGGGTCAGGCTGACATCCTCGATCACCGACACCGGGCGGCCGGGGCGCGGAATGTCCAGCCGCAGGCCGTGGATCGCGGCCACCGTATCGGGCGCCGCCGCGACCGCCCCGCCAGAGGAGGGGCGCGACACCGCGTCCTTGCCGCCGCCGTTCCCCTTGGGGTCCAACGTATCCCGCAGGCGGTCGCAGAAGAAGTTGATGGCATAGATGGTCAGCGTCAGCGCCACGCAGGGGATGATGATGCCCAGCGGATCCTGATTCATGAACTGCCGCGCGCCGCGGATCATCTGGCCCCAGCTTGGCGCGGGGGGCACGACGCCCAGGCCCAGAAAGGACAGCCCGCTTTCGATGGTGATCGCCGCCGCCGCCGTCAGCGAATACTGCACCGACACCGGCCCCGCGATGTTGGGCAGGATGGTGCGGAACACGATCCGGCGCGATGGCGTGCCCAAGGCGCGCGACGCCTCGACGAAATCCAGCGCGGTCACGCGCACGGCTTCGGAAAAGGCGATGCGGGCAAAGGCCGGGAAATACAGGATGGACAGGACCGACACCAGCGTGCCCGTCCCCGGCCCGAACAGCGTCACGACCAGAAGTGCCAGCAGGATCGGCGGAAAGCACAGGACCACATCCGACAGACGGCGGGTGATGAACTGGAACGGCCCCCGGAAATACGCGCCGATCAGCCCGAACAAGGTGCCGATGATGCAGGCGACCGATGTCGCGACGAAGGCCACCGTCAGCGACACCTGCCCGCCATAGAGCACACGCGCCAGACGGTCGCGCCCGAATTCGTCCTGCCCCAGCCAATGGTCCCAACTGGGCGCGGCCAGACGGTCGCGGACGGAAATCTGGATCGGGTTGTCAGAGGTGATCAGCGGCGCGGCAAAGGGGATCAGGATCAGCGCGCCCAGAAAGACGGCGGGCAGGATCATGCGGCGGGGAATGGCGGGCCACGCGCGACGGCGCGTCCGGCTGGCGGGTATGGATGTCATTCGAGGCGGATCCTCGGGTCCAGAAGGGAATAGAGCACGTCGATCACAAGGTTGATCGCGATGAAGATGGCGGCCACCGTCAGGATGATCGCGCGCACCGAGGGGTAGTCGCGCTGTTCCACCGCCGTCACCAGAAAGCCCGACAGGCCCGGCCAGTTATACACGAACTCAACCAGCACGGTGGAGCCGAGCAGGATGCCAAGCTGCATCCCCACCACGGTGATCACCGGGCCCAGCGCGTTCTGCAACACGTGGCGGCGCACGACCGTGCGGCGCGGCAGGCCCTTGGCGGTCGCGGTGCGCACCCAGTCATGGCCCCGCATCTCCAGCACGCTGGCCCGCGTCATGCGGAACACGATCGTCGCCAGATGCAGGCCCACGGTCACCGCCGGAAGGATCAGGGTGCGCAGATGCTGCACCGGGTCCTGCGCGAAGGGAACATACCCCCCCGCCGGCAGCAGGTTCAGCACCTGCGCAAAGAAATAGATGAACAGCGTGCCCAGAACGAAGCCGGGGATGGAGGTCAGAAGCGCGTTCAGCCCGGAGGCCGCGATGTCGAACCGCCCCCCCGCCCGCAGCCCCGCCAGCGTGCCCGCCGGAATGGCCACCAGCAGCGCCAGCACCGTCCCCGCAGCGATCAGTTCCAACGTGCGGGGCAGACGCCGGGCGATGTTGCCCGCGATGGACGACCCGTCGATCAGCGAGGTGCCGAAATCGAACTGCACGCTGTTCCACAGGAACATTGCGTATTGGGTGAAGACGGGCTGATCCAGCCCCATCCGTTCACGCAGGGCGGCGATGGTTTCGGGGGTCGCACTGCCCCCGCCCGTGGACAGAAGCAGTTCCGCCGGATCGCCCGGCACGATAACCAGCATCAGGAAGATGATCGTGCCCACCGTGAACAGCATCGCGGCGGCGGCCAGCAGGCGGCGAAGCAGAAAACCGGCCATGGGATCAGTCCAGCTTCGCTTCATCCAGCGAAAACCCGCTCGACCCGTTCAAGAAGCCCGGCAAGGCGGCGAACCCCGACACGCCCCGGCTGGCATGGGCCTGCGTGCGCCAGTTGAGCGGCACCTGCGGCACCTCCTCGTAATAGGCGGCGGCAAGATCCTGGTAGATGGCGCGGCGCTTCTCCGGGTCCGGTTCGTTCCGTCCCTGCAACAGCAGGCTGTCGATCCGCTCGCTCTTGAAGCCATAGGATTGCAGATAGGACGGGTTGCCGGAATAGAGCATGGAGAACAGCGCATCCGGGTCGTTGAACGTCCCCGACGCCCCGTGCACGGCGATGTCGTAGCGGCCTTCGGTCCCCGCCGTCACGCGGCTGCCCCAGTCGGGCAGATCCAGCGTCGCGTTGATGCCGATCATCGCCAGATAGGCCTGAACGACGGATGCGGTGTCCTGATGCATACCATAGGTGGCGGTGCCCAGAAGACGGCAATCGAAGCCGTTGGGATACCCCGCCTCGGCCAGAAGCTCCATCGCCCGTTCCATGTCATAGCTGTAGGCGATCCCTTCATCCGAGATGGGAACCGTGGACCCTTCGGGGTTCGGAAAGCCGTAAAGCGGCGTGCCGTATCCGGCAAAGGCTGCATCCACGATGTCCTGCCGTTCGATGGCATAGCCGATGGCCTGGCGCACGCGCGGATCCTTGAGCGGGCCTTCCTGCGCCACGTTGAACAGAAGGAACATGAACGGGCCGGAGGTGGCGTGCATCTCCATCTGGTCCGACGCCTCCACCGTGGCGAACTGACTCCACGGCAGATATTCGATCAGATCGACATCCCCCGCCTCCAGCGCGGAATAGCGCAGGTTCTCGTCGGCATAGACGATGAAGCGAATGCCGCCCACGCCCGGCTCCCCTTCGGTATAGAAATCGGGGAAGGCGGTGACTTCGATGAACACGCCCCGCTCCTGCCCCGAAAGCTGGAACGGGCCGCAACCGATGATGTCCTCTGCCGTGGATTTGGCGGAAATCACCGGCGCGCAGTAATTCGCCAGAAGGTTCAGGAACACCGCGCTGGGCGAGGTGAGGGTGATGCGGACGGTCTTGTCGTCCACCGCCTCCATCCCGTCGATGATTGCCAGATCGCTGCGCAGGAAGGCGGTCGATCCCTCCTTGCGGATTTCCTCCAGCGAATGGATCACGTCCGCCGCCGTCACCGGATCGCCGTTGTGAAACACCGCATTGTCGCGCAGGCGGAAGGTGACGGTCGTCTCATCCTCCCAGTCATAGCTTTCGGCCAGTTCGGGCTGCAGCTCCGCCGCCGCGTTATACCCCATCAGACCCCGATGGATCGAGAGCTTCACCGTGTTCGCAGCCCCCCCCACATTGTCGAACGGGCTAAGGCTGGGGGGAAAGGTGGACAGGCCGAAGCGCAACGTGCCGCCCGCCTCCTGCGCCGCCAGTCCGCGCGGCAGGGCCAGCGCGGCAAGGCCCGCCCCCAGGCCCACCAGAATGGCGCGGCGTGACAAATGCGTGTTGGTAAGGGTCATAAGAATACCTCGGTGTCTGCTGGGGATGGGAGGTGCGGGATCGGCGCCCGTCTTCTTGCCTTCATCGAACCTGCCAAAACCCCAAAGGTCCAATCGAAAAAACTTTTATGACCGATAGATTGTTTTGTGCGCCCGCCATAAGAAAAGGCCCGCCCCGCAAGGGGGACGGGCCGGGTCAGGTCGCGTAAGCCCGTGTCAGGCGGCGAAAACCTTGGTCAACGCGATGTCGATGGCGTCGGTGATCCGGTCGATCTGGGCCGACGTCACGATCAATGCGGGCGACAGGCAGATCGTGTTGTTGAACCCGGGGATCGACCTGTTGGTGACACCGATCATCACCCCCGCATTGGCCGCTTCGGCCACGACGCGCTGCGCCAGCGCCTCGGGGACCGGCTGGCGGGTGGCGCGGTCGGAAACCAGTTCCGCCCCCATGAACAACCCCATGCCCCGCACATCCCCAATCACCGCATGGCGCGACTGCAGGTCCAAAAGGTTGGTGCGCAGCCGTTCCCCCATGGCTTTGGTGTTCGCCAGAAGCCCCTCGTCTTCGATGATGCGCATGTTCTCCAGCGCCGCCGCGGGCCCCGATGTGCAGCCCCCGAAGGTGGAGATGTCACGGAAATAGGACAGGGGATCGGTCGGATCGTCCTTGAACAGATCGAACACGGCTTCCGTCGTGACGGTGCAGGAAATCGCGGCATAGCCGGAGGCGAGCCCCTTGGCCATGGTCACGAAATCCGGCTTCACGCCGAAATTCTGGTATCCGAACCATTCGCCGGTGCGCCCGATGCCGCAGACCACCTCGTCGATATGCAGCAGGATGTCATAGGTGCGGCAGATGTCCTGCACGCGGTCCCAGTATCCCTTGGGCGGCACGATCACACCGCCCCCCGCCGTGATCGGCTCCAGACAGAGCAGGCCCACGGTGTCGGGCCCCTCGCGCAGGATCACCTCCTCGATCGCGTCGGCGGCGCGGCGGCCGTAATCCTCCACGTCCCATTGGGCGTGGTATTCCAGGCAGTGGGGCACCTGCACGAAGCCGTCGGGGAACGGGCCATACATCGCCGCCCGCTCCGGCTGGCCCGCCGCCGCCAGGGTGGCGATGGTGGTGCCGTGGTAATCCCGCTCGCGATAGAGGATCTTCGACTTCCCGCCTCCGTGATGCCGCGCCGAGATCTGGCGCACCATCTTGAACACCTTCTCATTCGCCTCCGACCCCGAATTGGAGTAATAGACGCGGTTCAGCCCCGGCATCTTCTCGAGCAGCTTCTTGGCGAACATCGCGGCGGGAACCGACCCCGCCGCCTGCGCGAAATAGTTCATCTTGACCAGTTGCGCATGAACCGCATCGGCAATGCTGGTCCGGCCATAGCCGACATTGACCGTCCACACCCCGCCCGACAGCGCGTCCAGATACTGCCGCCCCGCCGCGTCCCAGACATCCAGGCCCTTACCCTCCACGATGATGCGCGGGTCCACCGTTTCATAGGTCTTGTGCTGGCTCAGATGGTGCCAGACATGAGCGCGGTCGGCCTCGATCACCTCGCTCAGATCGTTGGTCATGCTTCGAACCCTTCGAATGCGTCCGTCATGGCGCGGTCGAACCGGGCCAGCAATTCGTCCATCTCACTGTCCGAGATGATCATCGGCGGGCAGAAGCAGATCGATTCCCCGATGGCGCGGACCAGAAGGCCGTGGCGCTGCGCCGCCGCCATGACGGCCTGTGCGGCCTTGCCGACCGGGGTGAAGCCGGTCTTGGCGGTCTTGTCGGCCACGAATTCGATCGCGGCAACCATCCCTTCGCCCCGCACTTCGCCCACGAAGGGATGGTCGGCGTATGTCGCCAAGGCGGCACGCATCTTTTCCCCCATGCGGCGGGCGTTGGTGACCAGGTCGCGTTCCTCGATGATCTTCAGGCATTCCAGACCCACTGCCGTCGCCACCGGATGCCCGGAGGTGGTGTAGCCGTGGCCGAACGTGCCCAGTTCGCTGCTGCCATCGGCAATGCCCTGGTAGATCGCTTCGGAAAACACGATCGCCGCCAGCGGGAGATAGGACGAGGTGATCTGTTTGGACAGCACCAGCATGTCGGGTTGCAGGCCATACGTCTCGCAGGCGAACATGTGTCCGGTGCGGCCAAATCCGTTGATGACCTCGTCCGCGACGATCAGCACATCGTATTTGCGGCACACGGCCTGCATCTTGGGCCAATATCCCTTCGGCGGGGGCATCACACCGCCCGCGCCCATCAACGGCTCGCCGATGAAGGCCGCGACCGTCTCCGGCCCCTCGGCCAGGATCATCTCCTCCAGCTCTGCCGCCAGACGGTCGGAATACTGCTCCTCGCTTTCCCCCTCCTGCGCGTTGCGCCAGTAATGCGGTGTGCTCAGATGGCGGACGAAATCGAAGGGCAGGTCGAACCCCTTGTGGTTGGCCGGAATGCCCGTCAGGCTGCCCGCCGCCAGCGTGATCCCGTGATAGGCCTTCAGGCGGGAGATGAACTTCTTCTTCTCGGGCCGCCCGATCGCGTTGTTGTAGAACCAGACCATCTTGATGACGGTGTCGTTGGCTTCCGACCCCGAATTGGTGAAGAACACGCGGTCCAGCCCGTCCGGCGTCATCTGCACCAGCTTTTCGGCCAGTTCGATCGACGGTTCCTGCGACCGGCTGGCAAACAGGTGCATGTAGGGCAGTTCGGCCATCTGCGCGGTCGCCGCATCGACCAGCCGCTTTTCGGAAAAGCCCAGCGCCACGCTCCACAATCCGGCCATGCCTTCGATATAGTCCTTGCCCGCATCGTCGATGACAAAGACCCCGTCGCCCTTGGTGATGATCAGCGGGCCGGTCTTTTCATGCACACGGGCGTTGGTCACCGGATGCAGCATGTATTTCAGGTCGCGGGCGGAAAGCGAATTGGGAATGACGTTCATGACGGGGTCCATTCATCTGTGGCCCCGTCATGGAAGCGCGCACCCATCGCGGCTGGCAAGAAAAATGTAGTCACGACGCGGCAGGTTTTGACCGAACCGTCACATTCTGCCTGCATTCCGCGCGATCGTCGCCCGTTCGGTCACCAAGGGCGGGACGCTGCCGCACGAACGGGCAGATTGCGAATGTCAGACATGCTGCCCGCCATTGATGTGGATTTCCGCCCCGTTGATATAGGAGGAGGCGTCGGTGCACAGGAAATGGATGGTGCGCGCCACCTCCTCGGTCGTGCCCAGACGGCGCAGGGGAACCTCGCGCTCCACCATTTCATCGGTGCCGGGCGACAGGATGGAGGTCGCGATCTCTCCCGGCGAAATGGCGTTGGCGCGGATGCCCAGCGGGCCGAATTCATGCGCCAATTCGCGCGTCAGCGCGGCCAGACCGGCCTTGGATGCCGCGTAGGCCACGCCCGCAAACGGATGCACCCGCGATCCGGCGATGGAGGTGACATTGACCACCGACCCCTTGGCGCGGGTCAGTTCCGGCAGCAGTTCCCGCACCAGAAGCGCGGTGGACACCAGATTGACGTTCAGTACCGTGGACCATGCCATCGCATCCGTGTCCGACACGCCCAACCGCGCGCCCCCCGGCCCCTTGGGAGAAATCCCGGCATTGTTCACCAGCGCCGCCAGTTCCCCGTCCGGCAACCGGCTGCGCACATCGGCGGCCAGCGCCGGGATGCTGTCCAGATCGGCCAGATCGGCCTGAATGTGGCTTTCGCGCGCGCCGGGCCAGCGGCATTCCTCCGAAAACGGCTGGCGCGATACGGTCAGAACCCGCCACCCCTCGCGCTGCATGACCTTCACCGTGGCATGGCCGATTCCCCGGCTGGCCCCGGTCAGCAGACAGAATTTGGTCACGGCAGACGTCCTTTCGTCGGGGGGGGGAGGTGCCTACAGGATAGGGTCGGTTTTTCGTCGCACAAGGCCCATCATTCCGGGGCGACCATCACCTGCACGCCCGCCGCCTCCAATTTGCGCAAAAGCGCGGGTTCGGGCGCCCGGTCGGTCACGATGCGGTCGATATGGGCGAAGGTGCCGATGCGGAACAGCGCGTCGCGGCCAAACTTCACATGGTCCGCCAGCACCGTCACCTGCCGCGCCTGCGCCAACATCCGACGAGAGATCGTCGCTTCGCGCAGGTCGAAGTCGAACACCCCGTCCTCGGTCACCGCACCCACGGTCAGGATGGCATGATCGGCGCGAAAGCTTTCCATCTCGCGCTCGGTCTGGGGGCCGAAGGTGCAGTGCGCGTCGCCGTCGAATTCGCCCCCCAGCAGGAACACGCGATGCCCCCGCGCCGCCAGATGCGGCAAGGTGGCCACGGCGTTGGTGATGACCGTCAGCCCCGCCAACCCCGCCAGACGTTCCGCCAGAAAGACCGAGGTCGATCCCGCATCCAGAAACAGCGAATCGCCGTTGCGCAACAGGTCCGCCGCCGCCGCCGCGATGCGCCGTTTCTCGGCCACGGCGGAAAACATGCGGGTGTCGAAACGCACCTCCTCGGGGATGTGGGTGATCCGTCGCGCCCCGCCATGGGTCTTGCGCAGCAGGCCCCGCCGGTCCAGCGCCGCCAGATCCCGGCGGATCGTCTCGCGCGAGGTTTGAAGCCGGTCGGCCAGATCCTCGACCGTGACGGTGCCGTCGCGGTCCAGCGCGTCGACGATGCGGGCATGGCGATCTCGGGGGTGCATGGGCTCTCCTGTCCGGGGCAGGATGACCGAACGGGCAAAAAGGGCAAGCGGTTAAAGCGCTGACAGGACCGCCAGCAGAATCGCGGCCTCCCCCACCACCTGCGCGGCCCCCAGAACGTCCCCGTTGATCCCGCCGATCTGTCGGTGCGCAAGGGCCGCCACCCCGGCCTGCGCGGCGATCAGCGGCAGCACCCCCCCCACCGGGATCAGCGCCACCGTCCCAAGGCCCAGCGCGATCAGGCAGATCGCCGCCGTCCCCCCCTCGGCGGCGCGCGCCCCCAAGCCCGGCCGCGCCGCGGGCTGCTGCCATTGCAGCAATGGCAGCAGCCCGCGCGAGGCCGCCCCCGCCGCCACCAGAACCCATGGCACGGCGATCAGCGCCGCGAAACACACCACCCGCAAGATCAGCGCCAGACACAGCGCCGCCGCGCCGAAGGTGCCCAGACGGCTGTCGCGCATGATCTCCAGCTTGCGCGCCGGGGTCGCCCCGCCGCCCACGCCGTCGGCCAGATCGGCCAGCCCGTCCTCATGCAGCGCGCCCGTCACGCCCAGCCCCACGGCCACCGCGATCACGGCGGCGGCCAGCGGCGGCAGGCCAAGCGCCCCCCCCGCCCACAGGGCAAGGGCCTGAGCCGCGCCCACCCCCGCCCCGACCAGCGGCCAGGCCCAGCCCGTCGCGCCCATCGGCACCGTCCGCGCGACCCGCCCCACCGGCAGGCGGGTCAGCAGCATCGCGGCCACGCGCAGGTCGTCCCGGCAGTTCATGCGTCCGACACCCCGGCTTCGGCAAAGGTCGCCATGCCGTCATGCGCGGCCAACGCCGCCCGCAGCACCATCAGCGCCACCGCCGCCCCCGACCCTTCGCCCAGCCGCATTCCCAGATCCAGTATCGGCCGCTTGCCCAAGCGCCCTGCCAGCACCGCATGGCCGGGTTCGGCGCTGACATGGCCGATCAGGCAATGATCCAGCCACGGGGCCAGCGGCGCGACCGAAGCGGTGCCGATGAAGCCGTCCAGGATCACCGGCACCCGGTGCCGCCGCGCCGCGATCACCGCACCCGCCATCGCCGCCTGCTCCCGCCCGCCGAAGGCGCGAAACGCCCCGAGCGGGGTGCCTAGCAGGTCCGCGTGGCGCGCCAGCCCTTCGCCGATCACCTGCGCCTTCAACGCCTGCATCGCGCCGGGTGCCCCCGTTCCCGGCCCCACCCATTCGAACGGCGCGCCGCCAAAGGTCGCGCAGGCCAGCGCGGCGGCGGTGGTGGAATTGCCGATCCCCATCTCTCCCACGATCAGCACGTCGGCCAAGGGGTCCACCGCCTCGCCCCCCGTGCGAAGGGCATCCAGAACCTCGGCCTCGGTCATGGCGGGGGCGCGGGTGAAATCCTGCGTCGGACGGTCCAGATCCAGCGCCACGACCGACAGGTCCGCCCCCGCCACGGCGCACAACTGATTGATCGCCGCCCCCCCCGCGCGAAAATTCGCCACCATCTGCGCGGTGACGGCCTGCGGGAACGGATTTACCCCCCGATCGCATATCCCGTGGTTTCCGGCAAAGACCAGCGCCTGCGCGCGGGCGATGCGGGGCCGCGCGCGCCCCTGCCACCCGGCCATGAAGACCGCCAGATCCTCCAGCCGCCCCAGACTGCCGGGGGGTTTGGTCAGGCTGGCCTGCCGCGCCTCGGCCTCCGCCCGCGCCACCGGGTCGGGTGGCGGCAGGTCGGTCAGCGCATCCAGATATTCCCGCAGCGTCATTTCACCCTCATCGGCAGGCCGGAGACGACGAACTCCACCTCATCCGCGATCCGTGCGACGCGCTGGTTCAGCGTGCCCTGCGCATCGCGAAAGGCGCGGGCCAGCGCGTTGTCGGGCACGATGCCCATCCCCACCTCGTTCGTGACCAGCACCACGGGCGCGGTCCGCGCGGCCAGCGCGGCGCACAGCCGCTCCACCTCCGCCGCCCAGTCGCGGTCGTGATGCATCAGATTGCCCAGCCACAGCGTCAGGCAATCGATCAGCGCCGGATCCGCCCCGCAAAGGTCCAGCGCGGCGCACAGGTCCAGCGGCGCCTCGATCAGATGCCAATCCGGCCCGCGCCGGTCGCGATGCTGGGCGATGCGGGCGGCCATTTCGGCGTCCCACGCCTGGGCCGTCGCGATATAGACGGGGTTCGGGCCCAGCGCCCGCGTGCGGGTTTCGGCATGGAGGCTCTTGCCCGACCGCGCCCCGCCTGTAATGAGTATCACCGCCATGCCGCGCCCCTTTGCGCCGCATTTAAAACCACGAAACCGCGCCGATGCAAAGGTCCCCGTGACGACGCTCTTGATGATCCGCCACGCGCCCATCGTCCCCCCGCCCCGCGTGACGGGGCGGGGCGATCCGGCCTGCCGCCTGCCCGACCCGATACCGGCGGGGCCTGCGGCGGATCATGTCGTCGCCAGCCCCGCCCGCCGCTGCACCGCGACCGCCGCCGCGCTTTATCCGGGCCGGCCCATCCCGACCGACCCGCGCCTGTGGGAACAGGACTTCGGCCTGTGGGAGGGGGCGGAGACGCCGCCCGATCTTGGCCCGCTGCCCCGCGCGGCCCTGGCCGTCCACCGCCCGCCGCAGGGCGAAAGCTTTGCCGATCTGATCGCCCGCGCCCGCCCCGCGCTCGGCGCCCTGACCGGCACGACCGCCGTCGTCGCCCATGCGGGCACCATCCGCGCAGGCCTCGCCCTCGCCCTCACCACGCCCGAGGATGCGCTGGCCTTCCACATCGCCCCCCTGTCGCTGACCCGCATCTGGACCGACGGCACGGATTGGGCGATCCTGTCGGTGAACGAACCCCTATGACCCGGATCGAGGGGCATATGGGCGAGCTGATGCAGGGCCGTCTGGGGGGCGATGTGGCGCTGATCACCCTGCCCTGCCCCGCACTGGCCGTGACCGCAACCCATCGCCCCGGCCCCTTCGCCCTGCGCGGCGCGCGGGTGATCCGGCCCGCCGTGGCGCGTGCGGTGCGGCGGACGGGCATCTGGCACCTGCGCGCCGACATGCCGGCGGGCGGCGGGGCGGGCAGCTCCACGGCCGCGATCCTTGCGATGGCGGGGCGGGGCGATCCCGACGCGCTGGCCGCCCTGTGCCTGCGGCTGGAGGGGGCGGTCGATCCGCTGATGCATCCCAGACCCGAGCGCCTTCTTTGGGCCTCGCGGCGCGCGGTCGTTCTGCGCGCCCTGCCCCCCTTGCCGCCCATGCGCATCGTCGGCGGCTTTTTGGGGGCGGGGGAACGGACCGACCCCGCCGATACCCGCTTTCCCGACATCGCCGATCTGGTGGCGGCGTGGTGCGCCGATCCCTCGCTGGCGACCGTGGCCCGGCTGGCCAGCACCTCCGCCGCGCGCACCCAGGCCCTGCGGGGTCCGGCGCAGGATCCGACGCCCTTTCTGCCCGCGCTTGGCTGGGCGCGCGCGCATACCGGACCCGCCCGCGCGCTGATCCTGCCGCCGGAGGCCGACCCCACCCCCGCCCGCCGCGCCATGCGCGAGGCGGGGTTCCGGCACATCGTCAGCTTCCCGGTGCGGGGATGAGCGGGGCGCTCCTCCTCGCCCTTCTGATCGAGGGGGCGTTCGGCTGGCCCGCCCGCCTGCACGCGCGGATCGGCCATCCGGTGACGTGGATCGGGGCGCTGATCGCCGCGCTGGACCGTCGCTGGAACCGGGGGCGCGCGCGGCGGGTCAAGGGGCTTGCCGCGGCGCTGGTGGTGATCGGGGTCGCGGCGGGCATGGCGGCGGTCGTGTCGGCCCTTCTGCCCGACGGCGCGGTGGGCGTCGTTCTGAGCGGAGTGCTGGCGGCCCCGCTGGTCGCCACCCGCTCGCTGCACGATCATGTGGCCGCGGTGGCGCGTCCCTTGGCGGCGGGGGACATGGATGAGGCGCGCCGAGCGGTGTCGATGATCGTCGGGCGCGATCCGGCCCGGCTGGACGCCCCCGCCATCGCCCGCGCCGCGACCGAAAGTTTGGCAGAAAACACCTCGGACGGGATCATCGCGCCCCTGTTCTGGGGGCTGATCTTCGGCCTGCCGGGCATCGCGGCCTACAAGGCGATCAACACGCTGGATTCGATGATCGGCCACCGCACCCCGCGGCATGAGGCGTTCGGCTGGGCCGCCGCCCGCATCGACGATGCCGCAAACCTGATCCCCGCGCGCCTGACCGGCGCGCTCTTTGCGGTGGCCGGGGGGGGCGGCTGGCGCGCGATGTGGGCCGACGCCCGCCGCCACCGCTCGCCCAACGCGGGCTGGCCCGAGGCGGCGATGGCGGGCGCGCTGGGCATCCGCCTGTCCGGCCCCCGCATCTATGACGGCGCGATCAGCCCGGAGCCGTGGTTGAACGCCACGGGCCGCGACCCCGCCCCTGCCGACCTCTTTCGCGCGCTGGCGCTGTTCCGCCGCGCGATGCTAGGGGTTGGGATGGCACTGGCGGTGGGGGCATTCCTGTGACACGCGATCATGGCGGCGATCTGGACCGGGCAAAGGCCCTGTTCGGCGGAAGGGACTGGATCGACCTGTCCACCGGCATCAACCGCGTGCCCTATCCCATCCCGCCGCTGCCACCCGAGGCGTGGACCGCCCTGCCCACACCCCGCGCGATGGGGGCCGCGGCGCGGGCGGCGGAACGGGCGTGGGGTTCGGCCCGCCCCCTGATCCCCGTGGCGGGCGCGCAGGCGGCGATCCAGGTGCTGCCGCGCCTGTGGGCCCCCGGCCTCGCCCGCATCCTCGCCCCAACCTATAACGAACATGCGGCCCAATTTCGCGCGGCGGGCTGGCGGGTGGAGGAGGTGGTGACCCTGTCCGCCCTGAACGGCGCCGATCTGGCGGTGGTGGTCAACCCCAATAACCCCGACGGACAGGCGCATGACCCGACCGCGCTTCTGGCGCTGGACGTGCGCCGCCTGATCGTGGACGAAAGCTTTGCCGACCCCGTGCCGCATCTGTCGCTTCTGCCTCATATGCGCGAGGGGCTGGTGGTGCTGCGCTCGTTCGGCAAGTTCTATGGTCTTGCCGGACTGCGGCTTGGCTTCGTCGCCGGGGCGGACGTGGCCCCGCTGGCCGGGCCGTGGCCCATCGCGGGCGTGGCGCTGGAAGTGGGGCGCGCGGCGTTGGACGATACGGATTGGGCCGCCGTCACAATCGACCGGCTGGCGCGGGACGCCGCGCGGATGGACGCGCTTGCGCCGTGGCCGCTGGTGGGCGGGACGCATCTGTTCCGCACCTATGCCACGGCGGACGCGGCGGCGGCGCAGGCGCATCTGGCCCGACACGGGATCTGGAGCCGGATCTTCCCCTATTCCCGCACGTGGCTTCGGCTTGGCCTGCCCGCCCCGCACGAATGGGACCGGGTGAAGGCCGCCCTACCGCGCGAGTGACAGGACGGCCTCGACGTCCATATGCGTTTCCAGATGCGCGGCGAGTTGGTCCAGCGCCTCCTCCACCCCGGCCTCGTAACGCGCGCCCCCCTGCGCGCCGATGCCCGCCAGCCACGCCGCGCGAAAGGCGTCATCGGCAAACATCCCGTGCAGATAGGTTCCGGCGACGCGCCCCTTCACCGCCCCCTCATTGCGCCCTTCGACCTGTGCAAAGGGTCGGGCGCGGTCGGGGCCTTCGGTCTGGCCGATATGGATTTCATACCCCGCGAACGGCACGCCATCCCGCGCGCCCGTCACCCGCGCCAGACGCTTGTCCGCCGTCATCACCGTGTCCACGTCCAGAAGGCCAAGACCCTCGGTCGCGCCTGCCGCGCCCTCGATCCCCTGCGGGTCGGCCACCGTCCGGCCCAGCATCTGGTATCCGCCGCAAATGCCCAGCACATGCCCGCCGCGCCGCAGATGGGCGGCCAAGTCCACATCCCACCCCTCGGCCCGAAGCGCTGCCAGATCCGCGCGGGTCGATTTGGTGCCGGGCAGGATCACCACCGCCGCATCGCCGGGGATCGCCTCGCCCGCCCGGACCATGACCAGATCGACCTCCGGTTCCGCCGCCAGCGGGTCCAGATCGTCGAAATTGGCGATGCGCGGCAGGGTCAGGCAGGCGATCTTCACCCGCCCCCCGCGTGAGGCGACGCGCAAATCCAGCGCATCCTCGGCCGGAAGGCGGGACGCCCCCGCAAACCACGGGATGACCCCCATCCCCCGCCAGCCCGTCCGCTCCGCAATCAGGCGATAGCCTTCATCGAACAGGCGAACATCGCCGCGGAACTTGTTGATCGAAAAGCCTTCCACCATTCCCAGATCGCCCGCATCCAGCACGGCATGGGTGCCCACCATCTGCGCGATGACGCCGCCCCGGTCGATGTCGCCCACCAACAGCACGGGCACATCGGCGGCGCGGGCAAAGCCCATGTTGGCGATGTCGCCCGCCCGCAGATTGACCTCTGCCGGGCTGCCCGCGCCTTCCACGATCACCAGATCCACCTGCGCCTTCAGCCGCCCGAAACTCTCCAGCACCGGGGCCATCAGGCGGGGCTTCAGCGCGGCGTAATCCCGCGCACGGACCGTCGCCACCCGCCGCCCCTGCACGATGACCTGACTGCCGGTTTCCGATTCCGGCTTCAGCAGGACGGGGTTCATGTCCACCACCGGATCGCGCCCCGAGGCCCGCGCCTGCAACGCCTGCGCGCGCCCGATCTCGCCCCCGTCCACCGTAACGGCGGCGTTGTTGGACATGTTCTGCGGCTTGAACGGCGCGACCGACAGGCCCCGCAAACGCGCCGCCCGGCACAGGCCCGCGACGATCAGCGATTTCCCGACATTCGATCCCGCGCCCTGCACCATCAGCGCGGGCATGTCAGAACTCCACCCCCGCCTGCGCCTTGATCCCGTCGCGGAAGGGATGCTTCACCGCCGTCATCTCGGTCACCAGATCCGCCGCCTCGATCACCTCGGGCTTCGCGTTCCGCCCGGTCAGCACCACATGCGTCATGGGGGGTTTGGCGGCCAGAACCGCCAGCACCTCCGCCACGTCCAGATAGTCGTAGCGCAGCGCGATGTTGATCTCGTCCAGCACCACCATGCGGATCGCGGGGTCGGCGATCAGCGCGCGGGCCTTGGCCCATCCGGCCTGCGCCGCCGCGATGTCGCGCGCGCGGTCCTGCGTTTCCCAGGTGAAGCCTTCGCCCATGGCGTGAAACTGCACCAGATCGCCGAAATGGCCGGTCAGCAGACGCCGCTCGCCCGTGTCCCACGCGCCCTTGATGAACTGCACCACCGCGCAGGGCATTCCATGCGCCACGCAGCGCAGCACCATCCCGAAGGCGGAGGAGCTTTTGCCCTTGCCCGGCCCGGTATGCACGATCACCAGCCCCTTCTCGCCCGTCTTGCCCTCCATCATGCGGTCACGGGCGGCCTTGATCTTCGCCTTCTTCTCGGCATGGCGGTCGTTGTCCATCATGGCCCCCTCGGCTTGACATTCCATGGGCAAGCGCGCCATCTGGACGCGCGCTGGTTCCTGTTCCTAGAACAGGCCAAGAGGGAATGCGAGACCGATCGCAGCCGCCCCCGCGACCGTGACCGGAAAGGTCCGTCCAACGCCACTGGGACACCGGGAAGGCGGACGGCCCGTTGGGGAAACCCTGAATCCGCAAGCCGGGAGACCTGCCAGCGCATGAGAACGGGCGAACGGGGTGTGTCGCGACCGGAATGCACGTGGCCCTTGGCCGCGTCGTTTCGTCATGCGCCCCTTGAAAGGAACGATATGACGGTCACGCTTCTGGTCTGCACCACCTGCAAGGGCCGCGATCCCTCGGCCGAACCGCGTCAGGGCGCGCAACTGCGCGACGCGCTGGCGGCGGGCGATGTCGCGGTGCGCGGGGTGGAATGCCTGTCCGCCTGTTCGGGCGGCTGTGCCGTCGCCCTGCAGGCTCCCGGCAAATGGACCTATGTCTATGGCCAGATGACACCCGAGGACGCCCCCGACATTCTGGACGGGGCCGCGAAATACGCGGCTTCGGACGACGGCGTCGTGCCCTGGCGCGACCGCCCGCTGATTTTCCGCAAACGCGTCATCGCACGCATCCCTTCGTTCGAGGTGTCTTCATGACCGATCTGGCAAAAATCCCCGTCACCGTGATCACGGGCTTTCTGGGCAGCGGCAAGACGACGCTGATCCGCCATCTTCTTGCGCATCCGCAGGGAAAACGGCTGGCCGTGCTGGTCAACGAATTCGGCACGGTCGGCGTCGATGGCGACATCCTGCGCGCCTGCGCCGATGAGAATTGCCCCGAGGAAAACATCGTCGAACTGGCGAATGGCTGCATCTGCTGCACCGTGGCCGACGATTTCATCCCGACGATCGAGGCGCTCTTGGCCATGCCCACGCGCCCCGACCACATTCTGATCGAAACCTCTGGCCTTGCCCTGCCGAAACCCTTGCTGAAGGCGTTCGACTGGCCCGCGATCCGGTCGAAGATCACCGTGGACGGCGTGATCGCGCTGGCCGATGCCGAGGCGGTGGCCGCCGGTCGGTTTGCCCCCGACGTGGACGCCGTGCAGGCGCAGCGCGCGGCGGATGACAGCCTCGATCACGACACGCCCTTGGCCGAGGTGTTCGAGGACCAGATCGCCTGCGCCGACATCGTCCTTTTGACCAAGGCCGACCTTGCGGGCACAGACGGTCTGGACGCGGCCCGCGCGGCGATCCTGGCCGAGGCGCCGCGCCCCCTGCCGATGATCGCGGTGACCGAAGGCACGATCGACCCCACGCTGATCCTTGGTCTGGGTGCTGCGGCGGAGGACGACCTTGCCGCCCGCCCCAGCCACCATGACGGGGCGGACGATCACGAACACGACGATTTCGACACCGTGGTCATCGACCTGCCCGAAATCGCCGACCCCGAGGATCTGGCCACCCGCATCCGCCGTTTGGCGCGCGAGCAGGAAATCCTGCGGGTCAAGGGCCATGTCGCCGTCGCGGGCAAACCGATGCGCCTTCTGGTGCAGGCGGTGGGCGAGCGTGTGCGCCACCAGTATGACCGCCCGTGGGGGGCCGACCGCCGCTCCGCCCTTGTGGTCATTGCCGAACACGACCACATCGACCCCGCCGCCATCCGCAAGGTTCTTCTGGACTGACATGCACGTCGTCTTCCGCGAACAGCACGGTCTGGACGAGACCGCGACCCCCTTCGATCCCGGCCAGACGGCGGCGGATCTGGTGGTGCTGTCGTTTTCCGACAGCGATCTGGGCGCGTTCGCGGCGGGCTGGCATCGCGGCGGCACCCTTCCCAGCCTGCGCCTGTGCAACCTGATCGCGCTGAAACATCCCGTCTCGGTCGATCAATATGCCGAGACGGTGCTCTCCGGGGCGAAGGCGGTTCTTGTCCGCCTGATCGGGGGGGAGGCCTATTGGCCCTATGGCCTCGCCACCCTTCAGGACATGGCGCGGCGACGGGGTATCGCCCTGGCCGTCCTGCCTGCCGACGGGCGGGAGGATGCGCGGCTGGATGCGATCTCCACCCTGCCCATCGGGACGCTGCGGCGGTTGCAGGCCCTGTGCGATGCGGGGGGCGAGGTGGCGGCAGAGGCCGCGCTGGCCCAGCTTGCCTTGGCGGCGGGGCTTTACGCCGGGCCGGTGGCCGGGGCAAAGACCGTGCCGCAGATGGGCTTCTGGTGCCCCGAGGGCGGGATCATCGGCCCGCAAGACGGTGTGCCCGTGGTGTTCTATCGCAGTTACCTGACCGCCGCCGACACCGAACCGGTCGCCGCGCTGATCCGGGCGCTGCGGGCGCGGGGGGTGGACAGCTATGGCGTCTTCGCCCCATCGTTGAAGACGGCGGGGGTGGCGGACTGGATGCGCGACCACCTGGCCGCACATGCCCCGGCGGCGATCCTGAACGCGACCGCGTTTTCCGCGCGCGACGCCGATGGCCGAACCCCCTTCGACGCGTCGGACGCGCCGGTGTTTCAGGTGGCGCTGTCCACCGCGCGGCGCAAGGATTGGCTGGCGTCTGAGCGCGGGTTGTCGCCTTCGGACCTGGCAATGCATGTCGTGCTGCCCGAGGTGGATGGCCGCATCTTTGCCGGCGTCGCCAGTTTCAAGCAGCCCAGCCCCCGCGATCCGGATCTGCAATATTCCCGCTTCGCCCACCGCCCCGAGCCCGAGCGGATCGACGCGATCGCCGACCGTGTCCTGGCCTGGACGCGTCTGCGTCAAAGGGGGCGCGTGGCGCTGATCCTGTCCACCTATCCCGGACGCGCGCATCAGGACGCACATGCCGTTGGGCTGGACGCGCTGGCCTCGGCGCAGGCGATCCTGTCGGATCTGGCGGCGGCGGGCTATGACATCGGCCCGCCCGAACGCAGCACGGTCACTTGGCCGCTGGCGGAGTATCGCGCGGCCCTGTCCACCCTGCCGCAACGTCTGCGCGATGATCTGGCGGCGGCGTGGGGCGATCCCGTGCGCGATCCCATATTCCACGTCACGCGCCACGGCGCGGCGCTGGTGGCGCTGCAACCCGAACGCGGCACGCCCGACACCCGGGCGGATGCGTATCACGACCTGACACGCGTGCCGAGCCATGACTATGTGGCGTTCTATCTCTGGCTGCGCGGGCAGGCCGACGCGCTGGTGCATGTGGGCGCGCATGGCACGCTGGAATGGCTGCCCGGCAAGTCGGTCGCCCTGTCCGACGCCTGCTGGCCCGAGGCGCTGACCGGGGCGATGCCCGTCATCTATCCCTTCATCGTGAACGATCCGGGCGAGGCGGCGCAGGCCCGCCGCCGCATCGGCGCCGTGACGCTGGGCCACCTGCCCCCGCCCCTGACCACCGCCGCCCTGCCGGAATCCTTGGCGCATCTGGAACGGCTGCTCGACGAATACTCCACCGCCGACGGCCTTGATCCCGCCCGCCGCACCCGCCTCATCGCGGATATCCGGGCCGAGGCACGCGCCGCGGGGGTGGAGGAAGACCTTGCCATCCCGCGACACGCCAGCGCGGCAGAGGCGATCCCCCAAATCGACCGTTTCGTCTGCGACCTGAAGGAAAGCCGCTTCGGCGAAGGGCTGCATATCTATGGCCGGGGCGCGTGCGGCGCGCAGGAACGCGACGGGCTGCTGGCCGCGCTGGCGGGCCGTCGCGTGGCGGCGGGGCCCTCCGGCTCGCCCGCGCGGGGACGGTCGGACGTGCTGCCCACCGGGCGCAACCTGTTCGCGACCGACCCCCGCGCCGTGCCCACCCCCGCCGCCCATGCCCAAGGCGTGCGTCTGGCCGAAGAGCTGCTGCGCCGCCACCTTCAGGACCATGGCGACTGGCCGCAGGGTCTGGTGGTGGACCTGTGGGGCAGCGCCACGATGCGCACGGCGGGCGAGGATTTCGCCATGGCCCTGCATCTGGCCGGCCTCGCCCCCACATGGACCGATGGGCGCGTGACGGGATACGAGATCATCCCCCCCGCGCTGCTGGACCGCCCGCGCATCGACGTGACCCTGCGCGTCTCGGGCCTGTTCCGCGACATCTTCCCCGGTCTGGCGCAGATGTTCCAGGCGGGGGCGGAGGCGTTGGCGATGCGGGAGGATGCGGGCCCCTATGCCGACCGGACGGCGCGGGTGTTCGGCCCCCGCCCCGCCAGCTACGGCCTCGGGATGGACCCGAACCCCGAGTTTACCGACGCCGCGCGCGAGGCCGCCGGGGCCGCATGGCTGCGCGCGTCGGAATGGGCGATCGGCACGGATGGGGAAAGCCGCCGCGACCGCGCGGGGCTGGAAGCGCGTCTGGCCACCACCGACAGCTTCGTTCACGCGCAGGATCTGGCGGAAAGCGATCTGCTGCTGGCCACCGACTATGCCGCGCATGAGGCGGGGCCCGCCGCCGCCCTGCACGCGCTGGGCCACGACGCGCCCGCGCTCTATCACCTCGACAACACCGATCCCGCATCCCCCCGCGCCCGCCTTCTGACCGAAGAGATCTCCCGCGTGGTCCGCGCCCGTGCGGCGAACCCCGTCTGGACACGCGGAATGATGGCCCACGGCTTTCGCGGCGCGGCGGAAATCGTGGCCACGGGGGAAAACATGGCCGCCTTCGCCCATCTGGCGGGGGCGGTGCCGTCGCATCTGTTCGACCTCTATCACGACGCGACGCTGGGCGATGCCGACGTGACCGCGTTTCTTGAAAGCGCCAATCCGCAGGCCCTGGCCGCGCTGCGCGATCTGTTCCGCAGGTTGGCCGAGGCGGGGTTGTGGCACACGCGGCGCAATTCCATCGCGGTGACGCTGTGATCCGCGGCTGGTGCCCCACCGCGCTGCGCCCCATGATGTCGGGCGACGGGCTTCTGGTGCGGTTGCGCCCCCCCGGCGGGCGGCTGACGGCGGCGCAAGGCGCGGCGGTGGCCGATGTGGCGCGGCGCTTCGGCAATGGCCGGATGGACCTGTCCTCGCGCGCCGGGCTGCAGATCCGGGGCGTGACCGAGGACACCCACCCCCCTCTGATCGAGGCGCTGCGCGATGCGGGGCTGGTGGTGGACGCCTCGCCCGTTCTGGCCGCCCCCTTCGCCCCCGACCCGATGGAGGCGACGCTGACCACGGCCCTGGCGGATCTGTCTTTGCCGCCGAAATTCGGCGTCGTGCTGGATCGCGGGGCGGTGCGCGTCATGGCCGACACCCCCGCCGATATCCGGTTGGAGGGCGATCTGGTCCGCGCCGATGGCCAGCCGTTGGGACGGCGCGGCGGGGCGGAGACGGTGCGCGCGCTGGCCGAATGGTTCCTGACGACGGGCGCGAAACGGATGCGGGATGTCACACCGCCGCCGCATCTTGCGGGGGACATCGCGCCGCCGCCTGCGACGGTGCCCGCGCTTGGGGCCCATCCCCACGGCACACTTGTCGGCCTGCCCTTCGGCGAACTGACCCCCGACACGCTGGTGGCCTTGGGCGAGGTTGTTCTGACCCCGTGGCGGGCCTTGTTCCTGCCCTGCCGCACCGCCCCGGACCGGCCCGATCTGATCCTGTCCGACGCCGATCCCCTGCGCCGGGTCGTGGCCTGCCCCGGCGCGCCCGCCTGCGCGCAGGGCCACGCGCCCACGCGCCCCTTGGCCCGGGCGCTGGCGGCGCGGGTGCAAGGCACGCTCCACATCTCCGGCTGCGCCAAGGGTTGCGCCCGCCCGCGCGATCCGGCAACGACCCTTGTGGCCTTACCGGACGGGTTCGGGTTGATTCCGTTCGGTCGCGCCTCGGACCCACCGCAGCGTCGTGGTCTTCCGCCCGACGCCTGCATCACACTCCTCGGGGGCACGAATGCCGCACAGCTATGAAACCGACGGCGCGGCGATCTATGCCCAAAGCTTCGCCACCATCCGGGCCGAGGCCGATCTGACCCGCTTCACCCCCGAGGAGGAGCCGGTCGTCGTCCGCATGATCCACGCGGCGGGGCTGGTGGGGCTTGAGGCGGATGTGCGGTTCACCCCCGGCATGGCCGTCGCCGCCCGCGCGGCACTGTCGAACGGCGCGCCGATCCTGTGCGACGCGCGGATGGTCAGCGAGGGCATCACCCGCCCGCGCCTGCCGGCAGAGAACGCCGTCATCTGCACACTGCACGATCCGTCGGTCCCCGACATGGCGCGCCAAATGGGCAACACCCGCTCCGCCGCGGCGGTGGAGCTGTGGCGGCCCCATCTCGCGGGCGCGGTCGTGGCGATCGGCAACGCGCCGACCGCGCTGTTCCACCTTCTGAACATGCTGGAAGACCCCGCCTGCCCGCGCCCCGCCGCGATCATCGGCTGTCCCGTGGGCTTCGTGGGGGCGGCGGAATCCAAGGAGGCGCTGATGGCCGCCCCCCCATGCCCCGCGGTGATCGTGCGGGGGCGGCTTGGCGGATCGGCCATCACCGTCGCCGCCGTCAACGCCTTGGCGAGCCGCAAGGAATGAGCGGTCGCGTCATCTGCACGGGCCTTGGCCCCGGCGATCCCGACCTGATGTCGGTCCGCGCCGACCGCCTGATCCGGGGCGCGCGGCATGTGGCCTTTTTTCGCAAGGCGGGGCGGGCCGGACAGGCGCGGCGGATCGTGGAGGGGATGCTGGCCGAGGGCGTCACCGAACACGCGATGGAATATCCGGTGACGACCGAGATCCCGGTCGACCACCCCGATTACAACGCCTGCCTGGCCGCCTTCTATGACACATGGGCCGTGCGACTGGACGCGATCGCCAAGACTCAGGACGTGATCGTCCTGTGCGAGGGGGATCCGTTTTTCTATGGCAGTTTCATGCACTTGCATTCGCGTCTTCAGGCAGAGGTCGAAGTCGTTCCCGGCATTCCGGGCATGTCCGGCTGCTGGACCGCGACCGGGGTGCCGATCACTTGGGGCGACGATGTGCTGACGGTCCTGACCGGCACCCTGCCCGAGGAGGATCTGGCCCGCCGCGCCGCCGACACCGATGCGCTGGTGGTGATGAAGACGGGCCGCCACCTGCCGAAGATCCGGCGTGCGCTGGCCGCCGCCGGTCGGCTGGATGCGGCCTGGCTGGTGGAGCGCGGGACGATGCCCACGCAGCGCGTGGCCCGGCTGGCCGAGGTGGCGGGCGACGACTGCCCCTATTTCGCCATCGTCCTTGTCCACGGCCAAGGCCGCCGCCCGGTGTCGGCATGACCGGCTGGCTGCGGATCGCAGGCCTCGGGCCGGGGGCGGAGGGCATGGTCACGCCCGAGGTGACTGCCGCGCTGGCCGACGCCACGGACGTGGTGGGCTACATCCCCTATGTCGCGCGCATCGCCCCCCGCGCCGGTCTGACCCTGCATCCCAGCGACAACCGGGTGGAGGCGGAGCGCGCCCGCCACGCGCTGGACATGGCGGCGGCGGGGCGGCGGGTGGTCGTCGTCTCCTCCGGCGATCCGGGGGTATTCGCCATGGCCAGCGCCGTGTTCGAGGTGGCAGAGACCGAGCCTGCATTCCACACTCTCGACATTGCCGTCCTGCCCGGCATCACCGCGATGCTGGCGGCCGCAGCGGCGGCGGGGGCCCCCCTCGGGCACGATTTCTGCGCGATCAACCTGTCGGACAATCTGAAACCGTGGTCCCTGATCGAACGCCGCCTGCGTGCGGGGGTCGAGGGGGACTTCGCCATGGCCTTCTACAATCCACGGTCCAAGGCGCGCCCCGAGGGGTTCGCGCGGGTTCTGGACCTGCTGCGGGATCTGTGCGGCTCCGACCGGCTGATCACCTTCGCCCGCGCCGTCTCCACCCCCGACCAGAGCTTGCGAACCGTCACCCTTGCGGAGGCCACGCCGCAGATGGCCGACATGCGGACCGTCGTTCTTCTGGGCAACCGCGCCACGCGCCGGGCGGGGCGTTGGGTCTATACCCCCCGGGGGGTGTCATGAAGCCAGCGCATCGCCGCCTCCACCGTCCGCATCACAGGGCGCGGGGGGAGGACGGGCCGGTCGATCAGGATCAGCCGCAGGCCCAGCGCCACGCTCGCGTCGATCTTGGCGCGCGCCCCCTCGCCGCCCGCGTTCTTGGCGACGACGATCTCGGTCCCGTGGGCGCGCAGCATGGCGATGTCGCGTTCCACCGCGAACGGGCCACGGTCGATCACCACATCGGCATCGGGCAGCGGTTGGGGCAGATCTTCGACCAGCCGCACCAGCCAGCGATGGCGCAGATGGGCGAAGGCGGGCAGGTTCTGACGCCCGATGGCAAGGAACACGCGCGCCGGTGCCTCTGGCAGGGCCGCGACTGCCCCCTCCATATCCGGCACGCGCTGCGCGGGCACATCCCAGGCCGGGCGTTCCAGCGCGATCAGCGGCACGCCCATGGCGGTGCAGGCGGCGACGGCGTTCGCGCTGATCCGGTCGGCAAAGGGGTGCGTCGCGTCGATCACATGGGTGAACCCGCCCGTCCGCAGAAACGCGCCCAAGCCCTCGGCCCCGCCGAAGCCGCCCGTCCGCACCGCCACCGGCGGCACCCATGGCACCGCCGTCCGCCCGGCATAGCTGTAGAGCGTGTCGGTCCCCGCCAAAGCCTCGGCCATGCGCCGCGCCTCGGTCGTGCCGCCCAGAAGAAGGATGCGCGTCATGTCTGACCCTTGGCTGACGATCGTCGGTATCGGCGAAGATGGACCGGATGGCCTGCCCCCCGCAAGCCGTGCGGCGCTGGACCGGGCCGAGGTCATCTTCGGCGGCCCACGGCATCTGGCGCTGGCGGGCGCGCGCGGGCGGCCGTGGCCGGTTCCGTTCAGCGTGACCCCCGTTCTGGCCGAACGGGGGCGGCGGGTGGTGGTCCTCGCCTCGGGCGATCCGTTCTGGCACGGGGCGGGCGCGGGTCTGGCCGCGGCGCTGGAGCGTCACGAATGGCGGGCGATCCCCGCCCCCTCCACCCCGTCGCTGATGGCGGCGCGGTTGGGATGGCGGTTGGAGGAAGTGGCGGTGATGGGCCTGCACGCCGCGCCGTTCGCCCGCCTGCGCCCCCTTTTGACGCGCGGCGGCCGTGTGATCGTGACGCTGCGCGACGGGGCGGCGGCGACAGAGCTGGCCGATTGGCTGACGGTGCAGGGGCACGGCCCCTCCCGCATCTGGCTGGGCGAGGCGCTTGGCGGCCCGCGGGAGCGGATCACCGAGACGACCGCCAGCGACGGCATCACCGATGCCCGCGCCCCCTGCATTCTGGCGATCGAGGCGGCAGGGTCGGGGTTCCTGCCCCGCGTGGCCGGTCTGAACGACGCGCTGTTCGCCCATGACGGCCAGATCACCAAGGCCCCGATCCGCGCGATGACCCTTGCCGCGCTGTCCCCCCGCGCGGGCGAGCATCTGTGGGATATCGGCGCGGGGTCCGGCTCGGTCGCGGTGGAATGGTGTCTGGCGGGCGGCACGGCGGTGGCGGTGGAGGTGCGGGAGGACCGGGCCCGGAACATCCGCGCCAACGCCCGCGCCTTCGGGGTGGATCACCGCCTGACGGTTCTGGAAGGTGCGGCGCCGGAGACATTGCCGGATACCGCCCCCGCCGCGATTTTCATCGGCGGAGGTTTTTCCGATACGCTTCTGGCCGCCCTGCCCGCTGCCCGTTTGGTGATCAACGCCGTCACGCTGGAGACGGAGGCGCGGCTGATCGCGCTGCATGGCGAACGCGGCGGACGGCTGATGCGCGTCGGGATCGAGACGGCGGCCCCGCTGGGACAGGGGCGCGGCTGGACGCCGTCCCGGCCGCTGGTGCAATGGTGCTGCCCATGATCGTTGCGGGCCTTGGATTTCGCCGCGACGTGACGGTGGACGACCTGCGCGCGGCGCTGGCGGGGGTTCACGCCGACGCGGTGGCGACGGTGGACAGCAAGATCGCCCCCCTGCATGGCCTCGGCCTGCCGGTCATCGCCATTTCCCGCGCGGTTCTGGCGCGGCAGGTCACGCCGACGGACAGCGCGGCATCGCGCGCGCGGCACTGCACAGGCTCGGTGGCCGAGGCGGCCGCCCTTGCCGCGCTTGGCCCCGAGGCGCGGCTGCTTGGCCCCCGCCGCATCATCGACGGGCGCATCACGCTGGCCTTGGCGGAAGGAGATCCCGCATGACCGTCCATTTCATCGGTGCAGGCCCCGGCGCCCCCGATCTTCTGACCCTGCGCGGACGGGATCTGATCGCCGCCTGCCCCGTCTGCCTTTATGCCGGATCGCTGGTGCCCGAAGGGGTTCTCGCCCATTGCCCCCCCGGCGCGCGGATCGTGAACACCGCGCCGCTCAGCCTTGACGACATCATGGCCGAGATCGGGGCGGCCCATGCCGTAGGCCACAATGTCGCCCGCCTGCATTCGGGCGATCTGTCGATCTGGTCGGCGATGGGGGAACAGCTTCGCCGCCTGCGCGATCTTGGCATCCCCTATGACATCACGCCGGGGGTTCCGTCCTTTGCCGCCGCCGCGGCGACCCTTGGGGCGGAACTGACCCTGCCCGGTCAGGCGCAGTCGGTCGTGCTGACCCGCACCTCGGGCCGCGCCACCGCCATGCCGGAGGGGGAGAGCCTTGCCGCCTTTGCCGCGACCGGCGCGGTTCTGGCGGTGCATCTGTCGATCCACGTCCTGCCGCGTGTGGTGGCCGAATGCCTGCCCCATTACGGCCCCGATTGCCCCGCCGCCATCGTCTGGCGGGCAAGCTGGCCCGAGGAACGGGTGGTCCGCGCCACGCTTGCGACGTTGGAGACGGCGGCGATGGGCGGGCCGGAGCGGACGGCGCTGATCCTGATCGGGCGGACGCTGGCCGCCGAAGGGTTCGGTGAAAGCCGCCTTTACGCCCCCGATTATGACCGGCGCTTCCGGTGAGGGGGCTGATCATCTCCGCCCCCGCCTCCGGGTCGGGGAAGACGACGGTGATGCTGGGGCTGGCCCGCGCGCTGAGCGGGGCCGGTGTGGCGGTGCAGGCTTTCAAAAGCGGACCGGACTATATCGACCCCGCCTTTCACCGCGCGGCCACCGGGCGGGCGTCGTGGAACCTTGACACATGGGCCATGGGGCGGGACCGGATCGCGTCCCTGATCCATGGCGGCGATGGCGCGATCGCGCTGGCCGAAGGGTCGATGGGCCTGTTCGACGGTGTGGCGACGGCGGGGCTGTCGGGCACGGGGGCGACGGCGGATCTGGCGGCGCTGACCGGCTGGCCGGTGGTGGTGGTGCTGGACGCCTCGGGTCAGGCGCAGACGACGGCGGCGGTGGCGCGGGGGCTGGCCACCTTTCGCGACGGGGTGACGGTGGCGGGCGTGATCCTGAACCGCGTCGCCAGCCCCCGACATGAGGCGCTGATCCGCGCCGGCATGGCCGAGGCGGGGCTTGCGGTCTTCGGCTGCCTGCCCCGCAACGCCGCCACCGAATTGCCCGAACGGCATCTGGGCTTGGTGCAAGCCGAGGAGACCGGCGATCTGGACGCCCGGCTGGACGCGCTTGCGGATCTTGCGCGCGCGTATCTGGATCTTGCGGCGTTGCAGGGTGCGGCCCGCCCCTGTTCCCTGCCCCCCGCGACGGTCCCGCCGGTGCCGCCGCCCGCCGAACGGATCGCCTTGGCCCGCGATGCGGCGTTCTCCTTCATCTACCCCCACCTGATCGCGGGATGGCGGGCGATGGGGGCGACGATCCTGCCCTTCTCGCCCCTGGCGGACGAGGCACCCGATCCGACCGCCACCGCCTGCTGGCTGCCCGGCGGATACCCCGAACTGCACGCCGCGCGACTGGCCGACTGCGCCACGTTCCGCGACGGGTTGGCGGCATTCGCCGCCACGCGCCCGGTGCATGGCGAATGCGGCGGATACATGGCGATGGGGGCGGGGCTGGTCGCGGCGGATGGCACACGGCACCGGATGGCCGGGCTTCTGGGGCTGGAGACCAGCTTTGCCAAACGTCGCATGCATCTGGGCTACCGCGTGGCGGAACTGGATGCGCCCCACCTGCCGCCCCGCGCGCGGGGCCACGAGTTCCACTATGCCACGATCCTGTCGCAGCCCGACGCACCGCTGGCGCAGGTGTGGGACGCGACCGGCGCGGGCGTGCCGGAAACCGGATCGCGGCGGGGCCAGGCCACCGGCACCTTCTTTCACCTGATCGGGGAAGACGCATGACGGTGTCCTTCGTTTCGGCCGGGCCGGGCGATCCCGAGCTGCTGACGCTCAAGGCCGTGGCGCGCTTGCAGGCGGCGGATGTGGTGCTGTTCGACGACCTCGCCTCCGGTCCGGTGCTGGGCCATGCGCGGGCGGGGGCGGACCTGATTGCGGTCGGCAAGCGCGCGGGCCGCGTGTCGATGAAGCAGGATCACATCAGCCGCCTGCTGGTCGATCACGCCCGCACCGGGGCGCGGGTCGTGCGGCTGAAATCCGGCGATGCAGGCCTGTTCGGGCGGCTGGAGGAGGAGATCGCCGCTCTGACCGCCGCCGGAATCGGATACGAGATCGTGCCCGGCGTCCCCTCGGCACTGGCCGCCGCCGCCGCCGCGGGCATCCCGCTGACCCGCCGCACCACCGCGCGGCGGGTGCAGTTCGTGACCGGGGCGGGCCTTGACGGCGATCTGCCGCCGGGGCTGAACTGGCCCGCGCTGGCCGATCCCGCCGCCGTGACGGTGCTGTTCATGGGGCGCCGGACCTTCCCCGCCTTTGCCGCGCGTCTTATGGCCGCAGGAATGCCCCCCGAAACCCCGGCCCTGTTGGCCGAAAGCGTTGGTCACCCTGAACAATCCCTGTCCCGCCATTCGATTTCCGGGCTTGCGGCCTTGCTTGCCGATGCCCCGGCGGGCAATCTTCCGACGCTTGTCCTTTATGGGGCGTTGGCGGAAGGGGAGTGAGAATGGATCTGTCGTTGATCGGGATCGGATCGGGAAATCCCGACCATCTGACCTTGCAGGCCGTCCGCGCCCTGACCGAGGCCGATCTGGTCCTGATCCCCCGCAAGGGCGCGGACAAGGCGGATCTGGCCGATCTGCGCCATGCCATCCTGAACGCCCTGCCCCGCAAGCCCCCGGTGGTGGAGGTCGACCTGCCGGAGCGCGACCCCGCGATCGCGGATTACGCCACCCGGGTGGACCGCTGGCACGACGCCATCGCCCGATGCTGGGCCACGGCCCTGCGGGACGCGCGTCCGGGGGGCACGGGGCGGGTCGCCGTCATGGTCTGGGGCGATCCCTCGCTTTATGACAGCAGCCTGCGCATCGCAGCGCGGGTGGCGGACCATCTGCCGCTGACCGTGCGGGTGGTGCCGGGCATCACCGCGGTCCAGGCGCTGTGCGCCGCACATGCGATGCCCCTGAACACCGTGGGCGCGCCGGTCACCATCACCACCGGCCGCCAGTTGCGTGAGCGGGGCTGGGGCGCGGGCCCCGACACGCTGGTCGTGATGCTGGACGGCGATTGCGCCTTCACCACGCTGGACCCGGCGGGGGTGCACATCGCCTGGACCGCCTTTGCGGGCATGGCGCAGGAAGTGTCGATCGCGGGCCCGCTGGCCGAGGTGGGGCCGCGCATTCTGGCCGCCCGCGCGGCGGCGCGTGCCGATCATGGCTGGATCATGGATACCTACCGCCTGCAGCGGGGGCCCCATGCCTGAAATCACGCGCTCCGACTTCGGCACGAACATCATCATGCTGGGCCGTCGCTGGCGGCGGCTTGTGGATCAGGACGCCCGGACGCTGGGCTTCACCGAGGCGGTGTGGCCGCCGCTTCTGCATCTGGGCCTGTCGGGCGGCGGGATCACGCAGACCGCGCTGGCGGCGCGCGCCGGGGTGGACGGATCGACACTGGTGCGGGCGGTGACGCAGCTGATTGACGCGGGGCTGATCGAACGCCGCCCGGACATGAACGACCGGCGGGCCCGCCGCCTGTATCTGACCAACAAGGGCGAGGCGGCGGTCCTCGCGATCACCCGCATCATGACCGATCTTGAGACGCGAATGCTCGCGACCTTCTCGGCCGAGGAGGCCCATCGCGCCGTCGCCCTGATCCGCCGCATCGCCCTGTCGCTGGAGGACAAAGTGACCGCGCCGACCAAGGTCACGCATCCGTGATCGCCCCGGGGCAAGGTGATACGACGGAACGGACGCAAAACCGCGTATAAGGAAAACTGCACTCCGGCCATGAGGGACTTATGAACGCATTTGCACGCGCGCCGGCTGGCGTTCTGGCGCTGGCGCTTGGCGCGCTGATGGCGACATGCGCATGGGCACAGGGCCGCGGGCCGCAGGCACCGCAAGGGCCCGTCCGCGCCGGCATCGTCACGCTGGAACGCGGGCAAGTTCCGGTGACCGTGCCCCTGACCGGCCAAGCGGCGGCCTTCCGCGAGGCGCAGATCCGGCCCCTGGTCGCGGGGCTGGTGACCGACATCCTTTATGACGCGGGAACAGAGGTGCGCGCGGGCGACCCGCTGTTCCGCATCGACCCGCGCACCTATGACGCCAACCTCGCCTCGGCCGAGGCGCAATTGGCCAGCGCCAAGGCGGCCCTGCCCGCTGCCCAGGCCACGGTGGACCGGTTCGACAGGCTGGCGGGAACCGGCGTCACGCAGGCCGACGTGGATACCGCGCGCGTGAACCTGCTGCAGGCGCAGGCCGCGATCCGGCAGGCCGAGGCGGCGGTGGAGACCGCCCGCATCGATCTGGACCGAGCGACGATCCTCAGCCCCATCGACGGGGTGGCCGGCATCTCCGAAACCTCGGTCGGCGATCTGGTCACCTCGGGTCAGGCGGATGCGCTGACCACGGTGACCACGCTCGACCCGATCTATGTCGATCTGGCGCAATCCTCGGCGCGGATGCTTCAGGTGCGCGCCCGCATTGCCAGCGGCGACATGGAGGCGGGCGACCAGCTGCACATCGCGCTGCGGCTGGAAAACGACGAAGGCTATGACGGGACGGGGATTGTGCGGGCGATTTCGTCCAATGTCTCCACCACCACGGGGACGGTGCGGATCCGGGTGGAATTCGCCAATCCCGACCACCTGATCCTGCCCGGTATGTTCGTGCGCGCGCGGGTGACGCTGGGGACGGCCAACGCCTTCCTGATCCCCCAGCTTGCCGCGGGGCTGGAGGCGGACGGCACCATTTCCGTCTGGACGCTGGACGACGACGATATCGCACGCGAAGTGCGCCTGACCAGCATCGGCAGCACCGACAACGCCTGGATCGTCCCGCAGGGGCTGGAGGATGGCACCCGCCTGATGGTCGACAACATCGACACCATGCGCGAGGGCACCCAGATCGACCCGGTGCCGGTGCGCATCGACGCCTCGGGCGTCATCACCGAAACGGACAGCTGAGCGGATGGCCCATTTCTTCATCCACCGCCCCGTCTTTGCGTGGGTTCTGGCCATCGTCACCATGCTGTTCGGCCTTTTTGGCCTGACCACGCTGCCCATCTCGCAATATCCCGAGGTGTCGCCCCCCACGGTGCGCATCTCGGCCAGCTATCCCGGGGCCTCGGCCCAGGCGGTGGAGAATTCGGTCACCACGGTGATCGAGGATTCGCTGACGGGGCTGGACGGACTTCTTTACATGACCGGCAGTTCCGGCGCGGGCAGTTCGTCCATCACGTTGGTCTTCGATGACAGCACCGACGGCGACGATGCGCAGGTGGAGGTGCAGAACCAGCTTCAGCGCGTGTTGGCCCAACTGCCCGATCAGGTTCAGGATGACGGGGTGCGGGTGCGGCAGTCCACAAGCTCCATCCTGATGGTGGGCGCACTGGTCAGCGACGACAACAGCTTTTCCGCGCTGCAACTGGCCGACATGCTGGAGGAAACCGTCACCGGCCCGGTGGAACGGACCCAAGGCGTGGGCGGGATCAACGTCTTCGGATCGGGCTATGCCATGCGCATCTGGCTCGATCCCGACCGGTTGGTGCAATATCAGCTGACCCCGCAGGACGTGACCAACGCGGTTTCGGCCCAGAACAGCACGGTCACCGCCGGCTTCCTTGGCGATCAGCCCAATGTGGAAGGGCAGCAGTTCACAGCCCAGATCACTGCGCAAAGCCAATTGACCACGGTGGACGAATTCCGCGACATCCTGCTGAAAACGGGGGCCGAGGGCGCCGCCGTCCGTCTGGGCGATGTCGCGCGGGTGGAGATCGGGCAGGAAGGCTATGGCCGCGATTCCCGGTTCAGCGGCAAGAACGCGGCCGGGTTCGGGGTGAACCTGCAAACGGGGGCGAACGCGGTGGATACCGCCGCCCGTGTGCGCGAGACGCTGGCCTCCCTCGCCCCCGCCTTTCCCGAAGGCGTCAGCATCGCCTATGCCTATGACACGTCGCCCTTCGTGGAACGGTCGATCACCAAGGTCCAGCATACGCTGCTGGAAGCGATCGCGCTGGTCTTTGTGGTGATGTTCGTCTTCCTGCAGAACTGGCGCGCCACGCTGATCCCGACGCTGGCGGTGCCCGTCGTGCTTCTGGGCACGTTCGGGGTCCTGTCGGCCTTGGGATATTCCATCAACACGCTGACGATGTTCGCGATGGTTCTGGCGATCGGCCTTCTGGTCGATGACGCCATCGTCGTGGTGGAAAACGTCGAACGGGTGATGGAGGAGGACGGCCTCGGCCCGGTGGAGGCGACCGAGAAAAGCATGGGTCAGATCACCGGCGCGCTGATCGGGATCACCACCGTTCTGGGGGTGGTGTTCCTGCCGATGGCATTCTTCGGCGGATCGACCGGGGTGATCTATCGCCAGTTCTCGGTCACGATCATCACGGCGATGGGGTTGTCGCTGCTGGTCGCGCTGATCCTGACGCCCGCCTTGTGCGCGACCCTTCTGCGCCCGCGCAACCACGGCGGCGGCCCCGCCCCCGCCCGCTGGTTCAATCGCAATTTCGACCGGTTCACCAGAGGCTATCTGAACACCAACCGCCGCATCCTGCGCCGCCCGCCCGCCGCGATGGCCGCGCTGGCCGGGGTCGTGGGGGTGATCGCCTATCTGTTCATGTCGCTCCCCTCGTCCTTCCTGCCGCAAGAGGATCAGGGCTCGCTCATGGCGCAGATCCGCCTGCCCGAGGGCTCGACCAGCGTGCAGACCGACGCCGTCCTGCGCAAGGTGGAGGATTATTTCCTGACGCAGGAGCCGGGGGTGAAAAGCACCTTCGCGGCCCTGGGGTTCGGCTTTGGCGGCAATTCGCAGAACAGCGCCATGATCTTCGTGCAGCTGAAGGATTTCGCCGAACGGGCGGACGATCCCGATCTGGCGGCGGCGGCGATCGTGGCGCGGGCCAACGGCGCGTTGGCGGCCGACAACCGGCTGGGCCGCGTCTTCGTGCTGCAACCGCCCGCCATTCCGGGCATGGGCAATTCGTCCGGCTTTTCGATGTATCTGCTGGATCAGGGGGCCAACGGCCAGACCGCCCTGCGGCAGGCGGCCCGCGATCTGGTGGCCAACGCGACCGAGGATGGGCAGGTCACCAACATGCGCGGGGCCGAGGATTCGGCCCGCACCGCCCTGCGCATCGACATCGACGCGCAGAAGGTCCAAAGCTTCGGCCTGACGCTGAACGATGTGAACGGGATGCTCGGCACCATCTTCTCTGGCCGCAACGTCAACGATTTCGAAATGGGGTCCGAACTGCGCCCCGTCATCGTGCAGGCCGACGCCCCGTTCCGTATGCAGCCCGACGATGTGTTCCGCTGGTCCGCGCGCAATTCCGAAGGGCAGATGGTGCCCTTCCCGTCCTTCGCGACGCTGGACTGGGACACGGTTCCCGCCTCGTTGGCCCGTTACGGCGGGTCCTCGGCGCTGGAGATTTCGGGCGCGCCGGCGGAGGGCGTCTCGTCGGGTCAGGCGATGGCGCGGATGGAGGAACTGGTGGCCGAACTGCCCGGCGGTTATGGCGCGGCGTGGACCGGCCTTTCCTATCAGGAGCGTCTGTCGGGCAATCAGGCGCCGTTCCTTTACGCCATTTCGGTGCTGGTGGTGTTCCTGTGCCTGGCCGCCCTTTATGAAAGCTGGACGATCCCGCTGGCGGTGATGCTGGCCGTGCCCGTGGGGGTGATCGGCGCGCTGACGGCGGCCTTGCTGACGGGGCAGTCGAACGACGTCTATTTCAAGGTGGGGTTGCTCACCACCATCGGGCTGGCGGCAAAGAACGCCATCCTGATCGTGGAATTCGCGGTCGATCTGCAAAAGCAGGGGATGACCCTGCTGGACGCCACGGTGGAGGCCGCGCGCCAGCGGCTGCGCCCGATCCTCATGACCTCGTTCGCGTTCATTCTGGGGGTCGTGCCGCTGGCCACCGCCACGGGCGCGGGTGCGGGGGCCCAGAACGCCATCGGCATCGGCGTTCTGGGGGGGATGATTTCGGCCACGATCCTTGGCATCTTCTTCATTCCCGTCCTGTTCGTCTTCGTCCGCCGCCTGTTCCAGAGAAAATCCGCATGATGTTCCGCCCCCTGCCCGTCCTTGCCTGCCTTGCCCTTACGGCCTGCGCCGCGGGGCCCGACTACACCGCCCCCGAAATCGGCCTGACCTCCACCTTCGCCGAAGGGGATGCGGGCCCGATCGGACAGGTGGGGGCGCGCCGGTGGTGGACGGACCTGAACGATCCCCTTCTGAACGATCTGGTGACGCGCGGTCTGGCCCAGAACCTGAGCCTTGCGGCCGCCGAGGAGCGCATCGCGGCGGCGCGGGCGGCGTTGGCCCAGACGGGGGTGCGGGCGGCCGTGGATGGCGGGCTGTCGGCCGGGTCCACGCGCGGGGGCAGCGATGTGCAGGCGGCGGGCACCCGCAGCAGCACGACGCTGACCGCCGATATCGCCATCGACCTGTTCGGTCGGGTGGCCCGCGCGCGGCAATCGGCGGCGGCGGATCTGGGCGCGGCCGAGGCGGGGGCGGGCGTCACGCGGCTGGCCTATCTGTCGGGGATCGTGGGCGCCTATATCGAGGCGCGCTATGCCCAGAATGCCCTTGCGCTGACGCGGCAGACCATCACCACCCGCGAACGCACGCTGGAGATCACGCGCAACCAGCGGGCCTCCGGTGCCGCGACGGAACTGGATGAGGCCCAGGTGCTGGCCCTTCTGGACACCGCCCGCGCCGACATTCCGCGGCTTGAGGCGACCTTCCTCTCCAATGTCTACGCCCTGGCGACCTTGCTGGCGGAACCCGCCGCCCCGCTGGTGACCCGAATGCAGCGCGGCGCGCCCCAACCCCGCCCGCGCGGCACCGCCGCCACCGGCATCCCCGCCGATCTGGTGCGCAACCGCCCCGATGTGCGGCAGGCCGAACGCCAGTTCGCGGCGGCGGTCGCGGATGTGGGGGTGGCGGCGGCGCAGATGTATCCCTCGCTGTCCCTGTCCGGTTCGGTGACCGAAGGCGGCAACAGCGCGTGGAGCTTCGGGCCCTCGATCACCCAGGCGATCCTTGGCCTGCCGCGTCAGCGCGCCGCCCGCCAACAGGCCGAAGCGCAGGCGCGCGAGGCCGAGATCGCCTGGCGCGCCGCCGTTCTGGACGCGGTGGAGGATGTGCAGACCACCAACAGCACCTGGCGGCGCGACCAGCAGCGCGCGGCGCTTCTGGGCCGGTCGGTCGGATCCTATGACCGCGCGCTGACCCTGTCGCAGGAGAATTTCTCGGCGGGGGCGCTGTCGCTTCTGGACCTGCTGGACACCGACCGCGCCCTGGCGCAGGCGCGGCTGGCCGAGGCGGCGGCGATCCGCGACGTGGCGGTGAACTGGGCGACGCTGCAGGTCGCCCTTGGGGCCGGGGCGTTCGCGCGTTAATTCGGCAGCGCGCCGCAGAACCCGCCCGAGGCGGTGACCCCGGACCCCAGGGCCAGCATCGGCGGGGCGACCCAGGGGTTGGGCGGGGCGGCCCGCAGGTCCAGCAGGACGACGGCGGCCACAAGGGCCAGCGCCAGCGGGGCGGTGACGCGGCGGGTCATGCGCGCCCCTCCATTCCCAGCCACGGGCGCAAGCGGACGCCGATCATCGACCCCGCGAACCCGGCGGCGAACCAGACCCAGCCATGCAGGCTGCCGGTGGAGATGCCGGAGAAGAACGCCCCCACATTGCACCCGAACGCCAGACGCGAGGAGTATCCCAGGAGCAGCCCCGCCACCACCGTCGCCACCCAGGCGCGGGCGGGCAGTTTCGGCACCGGCTGCGACAACCCGCCCGTCCGCCATGCGGCGATCAGGAACGCGCCGCCGATCAACCCGATATTGGTCAGCGAGGTGACATCGGTCAGAACGCTGGCCCCAAGCCGTGCGGCATTGCCGGGCGCCGCCCAGAAGCCCGAGGCGGACAGGTCCATCCCCACCGCCTGCGCCCCCTTGGCCACCCACAGGCCAAGGCCATAGACCACCCCCCAGGGTTGGCCCGCCACGATCAGGTTCCCCACCGCCAGCGCCGCCACGATCCCCGCCGCCCACAAAAGGCGACCGGGAATGCGCCGCGTGCCGGGGGCCGCCACCGCCAAAAGCACCGCCGCGACCACCGCCAGAAGGATCAGCGTCACCACAAGCCCGCTTGTGCCCTGCAGCACCAGAATGGGCAACGCGCCCAGATCGGTCCACCACAGCAGGTGATACGACCCCGCAAAGCTGCCGATGGCAAAGAACGGCAGCGCCAGAAGCCCCACCGGATTGCCGCTGCCCGCATTGACCAGCGTGCCCGACCCGCAGCCCAGAACCACCTGCATCGCCGCGCCGAAGACGAAGGCCCCCCCCGCCATGGCCCAGCCAATGGGGGCCTGCGCGCCTACCAACTCTCCCGCATGGGCGGCCAGCAGGGGAAACGCCACGACCGACACGAGCCCGATCGCCAGAAGCTGCGCAAGGATCCCCGACGGGTCGCGCCGCAGGATCATCGCCCGCCACGGCCCGGCGAAGCCGAAGCGCAACCCCTCAAGCGTCATGCCGATGCCAAGGCCAATGGTCAGCAGAAGGCCATAGCGCGCGCCTGCGAAAACGGACACGGCGGCGATCACCGCCACCGCCCCCGCGATCAGCCCAAGACGGGGCGCGATCCGCCCCGCATCCGTCATCGGAACCGCCGTCATCCGTTCGAGCCCCGCACCTGCCGCACAAGATTGTCCCACAGGCTGGGTTCGTTCTGCATGGCGCCGCCCGTCTGGGAATAGCCGACCATGGATTCGGGATAGAGTTTGACGTTGGGCAGGCCCGCCACCTCGGACAGGGCGAACCATTCGGTCGCCGCCCAATGGCCGGTGTTGCAGAAGGACACGACCTCATCCCCCTGCCCGATCCCGGCCTCTGCGGCCACGTCACGCGCCGTGTCGGCCCCCGCCAGACGCGGGGTGCCGTCGAAGAAGCCCGAATGCGGCACGCTTTGCGCCAGGGGCAGCGTTCCCGGTTTCGCCGCCGCCGGATGGGCCTGCGCCCCGTCGAAGAACGGCGTCGGGCGCGCGTCGATCAGGTGGGCCGTGCGGTCGCCCGCGACGATGGCGTCCACCTCGTCGCGCGTGGCCAGCCACTGGTCGGAAAAGGTGACATCCACCGTGGACGGCGTCGGCGCAACGCCCTCGGTCTGGACCGGCTGGCCCGCATCGCGCCACGCATTCATGCCACCGTTCAAAATCGCCAGTTGGCTGACACCGGAGGATTTGAGGGTCCAATACACCCGCGCCGCCGCCCCGAAATCGCTGTCATCCTTGCCCTGGTGCACGACGACCACGGGCCTGTCCAGCGTCACGCCAAGGGCGCGCAGGCGGGATTCCAGCTCCTCCTCCGGGACCAGCGCGCCGGGGTTTTCCGCCGGACCGCGGAACAGGCCGTAAGGCGCGGGGATCGCGCCCGGAACGTGCCCCGCCTCATACCCCGTCTCGCGGATATCGAGGATCAGGGGCGCGGACCCTTCGGCCGCCAGATCGGCGGGGGTCACAAGCGGGCCGATATCGGCAACCGCCAGTCCGGTGGTGCCCAACAGGGCCAGCGTGGCAAGAAGGGTGGTTTTCATGTCGGTCCCCTGACGGTTCGGGTTTGGCGTCATGTTGGGCATTTCGGGTCAGGTGGCAAGATGTGACGCCGGTCCTGCCCCGCCGCGTTCGGGAACGATATTCCACGCTGGCGACAGGCACCCCGGACAATCCCGCCCGAATACCGTCTGAATGGACGAATGTCCCAATCCTGACATGCATGTGAACCAACCTTCTTATTTCGCCCACCCCCGCTTGCATCGGCGGCGACAGGCGGCTAGCGTCAAGGGACTACTCGTTGGGGCGTCCCGTCTGGGGGCTGAGAGGTGCGATGCACCGACCCATCGAACCTGATCCGGGTCATGCCGGCGGAGGGAACGAGTGTGCAGCGACCCGCGCGGGGGACATCCCGCCCGCATATGTTGCAGACCCCCGTTCGTCATGGCCCATTGGCACGAAGGATGGCGGGCATGACCCCCACGGCGATGACGATAGCAGGCTCCGACAGCGGCGGGGGCGCGGGCATTCAGGCGGATCTGAAGACCTTTGCCGCGTTCGGGGTCTTCGGCACCAGCGCGATAACGGCGATCACCGCGCAGAACACGCGCGCGGTCACCCGGGTCGATCCGGTCGCCCCCGCGACGATCGCGGCGCAGATGCGCACGGTGCTGGCGGATATCCGCATCGACGCGGTCAAGATCGGGATGGTGGGGGATGCCGCGGCGATCGCCGCCGTCGCCTCCGCCCTGCCCGACCGGCCCGTGGTGCTGGACCCCGTGATGGTGGCGAAATCGGGCGATCTTCTGTTGCCCGAGGATGCGGTGGACGCGATGGTTGCCCATCTTCTGCCCCGCGCCACGGTGCTGACCCCCAACCTGCCCGAAGCGGCCCGCCTGACCCGCCTGCCGCTGGCCGGGACCGAGGCCGCGATGCTGGAGCAGGCCCGCGCCCTGCGGGCCATGGGCGCGGCCTTCGTCCTGATGAAGGGCGGCCATGCCGAGGGGCCGGTCTGTGTCGATCTTCTGGTGGGCGACGGGGTGCACCGACTGGCCGCCCCCCGGCAGGCCACGCGCAACACCCACGGGACCGGCTGCACGCTTTCGGCAGCCATCGCCGCCGGGCTGGCCCGCGGGCAGCCGATGGAGGAGGCGGTCACCCGCGCGCATCGCTGGCTGCAAGGGGCGATCGCCGCCGCCGATGGGCTGGGTCTGGGCCACGGCCACGGTCCGGTTCACCACTTTCATTCGGGGGGGCCGCAATGATCACCGTTCAAGGCGCGGGCGTCTTGGGCCTGTGCATCGCCACCGAACTTCGCGCGCGCGGGGTGCCCGTGCAGATCGCCGCCCGCCCGCCGGGGCCGGAGGCGTGTTCATGGTATGCGGGCGGAATGCTCGCCCCGTTCTGCGAAGGGGAGACGGCGGAGGAGCCCGTCCTTCGTCTGGGCCAGGAGGCTGTCGACTGGTGGGCGGCGGCGGGCGTGCCCGTCACACGGCGCGGCACATTGGTGATCAGCCCCGCGCGGGACCGGGCCGATCTGGAACGGTTCGCCCGCCGCACGACCCACCATCGCCGCGTGACGGGCGAGGACATCGCCGCGCTGGAACCCGCGCTGGCCGGACGTTTCCGCGAGGGGCTGTTCTTCGAGGGGGAGGCGCATCTGTCGCCCCGCACGGCCCTTTCCCATCTGGTGGCGCGGCTGACCGAAGGGGGGGTCCGGTTCGACGCGCCGCTGGACGGCCGGATCGTGGACACCCGGGGCCGCAGCGCCCGCGACCGCCTGCCCGACCTGCGCGGCGTGCGGGGGGAGATGGTGGTTCTGCGCTGCCCCGAGGTGACGCTGACGCGGCCCCTTCGCCTGCTGCATTCGCGCATCCCGCTCTATCTCGTGCCGCGCGGCGACGGGATCTACATGCTGGGGGCGACGATGGTGGAATCGGGGGCCACCGGCCCCATCACGGCCCGCGCGCTGCTGGAAATGCTGTCCGCCGCCTATGCCCTCCACCCCGCCCTGGCCGAGGGCGAGGTGATCGAGACGGGGGCGAACGCCCGCCCCGCCTTTCCCGACAACCTGCCCCGCCTGCGCCGGATCGGCGGCACGCTGTTTGCCAACGGCCTGCACCGGCACGGCTTTCTTCTGGCCCCCGCCATGGCGCGGATGGCCGCCGACCACCTGACCCAAGGAACGATACCGGAGTTCATGGATGAACATCACGATTAACGGCACCCCGCACGACCTGATCGCCACCAACGTCGAAGGCGCGCTGAGCGAGGCCGGGTTCACCGGCAAGGTCGCGACCGCCCTGAACGGGGCCTTCGTGCCCAAAGGCCTGCGCGCCACCACCCCCCTGACCGAAGGGGCGGCGCTGGAGGTTCTCGCCCCGATGCAGGGGGGCTGATCATGCCCGTCTTTTACGGAACGAAGGTGAACAGCCCGCTGATGCTGGGCACGGCCGGATACCCCTCGCCCAAGATCCTCGCCGATGCGTTTCGCGCATCAAAGGCGGGCATTGCCACCGTGTCCCTGCGGCGCGAGGCAGGGGGCGGGCAGGATTTCTGGAACCTGATCCGCGACCTTGGCATCCGTGTCCTGCCCAACACCGCCGGATGCCATTCGGTGCGCGAGGTCGTGACCACCGCCCACATGGCGCGCGAGGTGTTCGACACCCCGTGGATCAAGCTGGAGGTGATCGGCCATGCCGACAGCCTGCAACCCGACCCCTTCGCCCTGGTGGAAGCGGCGCAGATCCTGACGGCGGAGGGCTTTCAGGTCTTCCCCTATTGCACCGAGGATCTGATCCTGTGCGAACGGCTGGTGGAGGCGGGGTGCGAGGTTCTGATGCCCTGGGGGGCACCCATCGGTTCGGGCCGGGGGTTGAACAACCCTTACGGCCTGCGGGCCCTGCGCGCCCATTTCCCCGACGTGCCGTTGGTGGTGGATGCGGGGATCGGCCTGCCCAGCCATGCAGCCGCGGCGATGGAGATGGGGTATGACGCCATCCTTCTGAACACCGCCGTGGCCAAATCGGGCGATCCGGCGGCCATGGCGCGGGCGATGTCCCTGGCGATCGAGGCGGGCCGCGCCGCCCATCTGGCCGACCCGATGGAGGCGCGCGACATGGCCGCCCCCTCCACCCCCCTGATCGGAAGGGCCTTCCTGTGATCCTGCCCCGCTTCTATCCCATCTTCGACAATGCCGACTGGATCGCCCGCGCCCTGCCCCTTGGTGTGCGGATGGTCCAACTGCGCGTGAAGGACCGCGACCCGCGCGAGGATATCCTCCGCGCCCGCGACCTGTGCCGCGATGCAGGCGCGATCCTTGTGGTGAACGACCATTGGGAACTGGCTTTGGACCTGAACTGCGACTGGGTCCATCTGGGACAGGAGGATCTGGACACCGCCGACCTGCCCGCCCTGCGCCACCGGCTGCGCCTTGGCATTTCCACCCATGATCAGGCCGAACTGGACCGCGCCCTGGCCTGCCGTCCCGATTACATCGCGCTTGGCCCCGTCTGGCCCACCATTCTGAAGAAGATGAAATGGGAACGGCAGGGCGTCGGGAAACTGACCGAATGGAAGGCGAAGATCGGCGCCATCCCCCTGATCGCCATTGGAGGCCTGACCCCCGACCGCGCGGTGGAGGCGTTCGGGGCGGGCGCGGATGTCGCCTCTGCCGTGACCGACATCACGCTGAACCCCGACCCCGAGGCGCGGATGCGCGACTGGCTGCGGGTGTGCGGATGAGCCGCCATGCCCGTCAGAAACAGGTGATTGGGGATGCGGGGCAGGCCCGGCTGGCCGCCGCGCATGTGCTGGTGGTGGGGGCCGGCGGGCTGGGCGTGCCGGTCCTGCAATACCTGACCGGCGCGGGGGTGGGCCGGATCACCGTCATCGACCCCGATGTGGTGGAGGAGAGCAACCTGCACCGCCAGCCCATCTATGCCCGCCATATCGGACATCCCAAGGCCAAGGCTGCGGCGGCGGAGATGGCCCTGCTGAACCCCGAGGTGCGGGTGGACCCGATCGTGGACCGCCTGACCCCCGCCACGCCTTTGGATGGGTTCGATCTGGTCCTGGATTGCGCCGACAGTTTCGCCGCCAGCTACACCCTGTCGGACCGCTGCGGGGCGGTGCCGCTGATCTCGGCCTCGGTCCTTGGCATGTCGGGTTATGTCGGCGGGTTCTGCGGCGGGGCGCCTTCGCTGCGGGCGGTGTTCCCCGATCTGCCGGACACCGCCGCCACCTGCGCAACGGCGGGGGTGATGGGGCCGATGGTGGCGATGCTGGGCGCGGCACAGGCGCAGATGGCGCTGGCGGTTCTGCTGGGCCAGACACCGTCGCCGCTGGGGCATCTGCTGCGCTTTGACGGGCTTCGGCCATCGTCCTTCCGCTTCGATACCGCGCCGGAGCCTGCGGGCTGGCACCCGTTCGTGGCGCTGGCCGATCTGGCCCCCGACGATCTGGTGGTGGATGTCCGCCAACCCGACCTTCCCCCCACCGCGCCCCGGACCGGGCAGCGCACCGTCTTCGTCTGCCGCTCCGGCCTCAGGGCCTGGCGGGCGGCGGACGATCTGCGCGCCCGCTGGGACGGCGACATTGCCCTTCTTGCCGATGGAGACCCCGGATGAAACACGTTCTGACCGCCCTGCTGCTTCTTCCCTCGCCCGTGATGGCGGAGCCTGTGACCCTGATCCTCGACTGGTTCGTCAACCCGGATCATGCGCCCATCGTCATCGCCGCCGAAAAGGGCTTCTTCAGCGATCAGGGGCTGGAGGTGGAGATCGTGGCCCCGGCCGACCCCTCCGATCCGCCGCGCATGGTCGCCTCCGGTCAGGCGCAGATCGGCATCGGCTATCAACCCCAGCTTCACCTTGCGACACAGGAAGGTCTGCCGATCACGCGCATCGGCACGCTGGTCGCCACACCCCTGAATTGCGTGACGGTGCTGGCGGATGGGCCGGTCCAGTCGGTGGCCGATCTGGAGGGAAGGAAGGTCGGCTACTCCGTTCCCGGCATGGAGACGGCGTTGATGACGGCGATGATGCGCCATGCCGGGGCCGATCCGGGCGCGGTGGAGATGGTGAATGTCAGCTGGGCGCTGACCGGATCGCTTCTGTCGGGACAGGTCGATGCGACCATCGGCGGATACCGGAACTTCGAACTGACCCAGATGGCGCAGGAAGGGGCCGAGGGCCGCTGCCTGTTCGTGGAGGAGGAGGGGATTCCGCCCTATGACGAACTGATCTACCTCGCCCGTCCCGACGCCGACCGCGACCTGCTGCAACGGTTCATGGCGGCGGTGGAACGTGGCGCGCAATGGACGATCAACCACCCGGATGAGGCGTGGGACAGCTTCGTCGCCGCCCATCCCGATCTGGATGACCCGTTGAACCGGACGGCATGGGATCTGACCCTGCCCCGCCTGTCGCAAAGCCCCGCCGGTCTGGACCACGGCCGCTATGCCCGGTTCGAGACGTTCATGGTCGAGGCGGGTCTGGTGGACAGCTCCCGCCCCGTGGCCGATCTGGCGATGGATGTCTGGCAATGAGCTATGGTCGCACCTTTCCCCTGTGGCGGGACATGGCGGCGGATTGGGACGCCTATACCCGCGCGCCCTTTCTGGCCGCCCTGGCCGATGGATCGCTGCCGCACGCGACGTTCCACGACTATCTGGCGCAGGATTACCGCTTTCTGATCCATTTCTCCCGCGCGTGGGGGCTGGGGGTGGCGAAGGCCGGGTCGCCCGCCGAAATGCGGGCCTGCGCGCGGATGGTGCACGCGCTGATGGACACCGAACTGTCGCTTCATGTCGATCTGTGCGGCAAGGCGGGCATCCCCGAGGCCGCGCTGATCGCAACGGAAGAATGCGCGGGGACACTGGCCTATACCCGCTTTGTCATGGATGCGGGATATTCCGGCGGGTTTCTGGATCTGCTGGCGGCGCTTGCCCCCTGCATCTTCGGCTATGGCGAAGTCGGCGCGCGCCTGATGGCCGGGCGATATGCGCCCGCCTATGCCCCGTGGATCGAAGCCTATGGCGGGGCAGAGTATCAGGACCTGTGCCGCAGCATGGCGGCGCTGCTGGATCGCGCGGTGACCGACCGGCTGGGCGATACGCCCGCGGCGGTGCCGGTCTGGCGCGATCTGGGCCGGACCTTCGCCACCGCCACCACGTTGGAGGCGGGGTTCTGGCCGCGTCTGGGGTGATCCGGCTGGTGCTCGGCGCGGGGGCGGTCTGGTATCTGGCGATCCGGCTGGGGGAAATTCCCCCCTATCTTCTGCCCGCCCCCGACCGTGTGGGCCGCGCGCTTTGGACCGCACGGGGGGCGTTGGCCGAAGCCGGGCTTCATACGCTGAGCGAGGTGGTCGCAGGCTTTGCCCTTGGCGCCGCGATCGGAATGACGCTGGCCATCGGCATGGCCCTGTCGGTGGGTCTGCGGCGGACATTGCTGCCGGTCCTGACCTTCAGCCAGACGATCCCGATCTTCGCGCTCGCCCCCCTCCTGACCCTGTGGCTGGGCTTCGGCATGGCCCCCAAGATCGCGGTCGTGGCGCTGACCGTGCTGTTTCCCGTCGCGGCAAGCTGGTTCGACGGGCTGATGCGGCCCGACCCCCTGCATCTGAAGGTGATGGAGAGTTTCGGGGCGTCCCACCGTCAGACCTTCGTGGCGGTGCGCCTGCCCTCGGCCCGGCCCGCGCTGGCGACGGGGCTGCGGATGGCGGCGGTCTATGCGCCCGTGGGCGCGATCATCGGCGAATGGGTGGGCGGGTCGCAGGGGCTGGGGGCCATGATGATCGCCTCCAACGCCCGGATGAAGACCGACCTTCTGTTCGCGGCCCTGGCCGTGACGGTTGCGCTGTCGCTGACATTCCGCGCGGCGATCGGGGCGCTGGCCGACCGGATCGCGCGCATATGAAAAAGGCGGCCCGGGGGCCGCCTTTCCTGTTCAGTGGGCCGCGCCCTCTTCCCGCACCTTGGCAACGTCCGCCGCCGATACGGGCGGGGCGTCGTTGCCCCAGGCCTGCCGCAGGAAGGTGGCAAGCTCGGCCACTTCCTCATCGTTCAGACGGTCCTCATAGCCTTGCATGACCAAGCGCATCGGGCGTTTTTCCGTGCCCTCGACCTCGGCCCCGTGCAGGATGATCGACACGAGCGGCATGGTCTGATCCGCCGTCACAAGGCTGTTGTTCGCCAGCGCGGGGAAGATCTCCGGTGCGCCGCGACCCGTGACGAAGTGACAGGCGGAACAGTTGTCGAGATAGAGCCGCGCGCCTTCGGACAGGTCCGTCGCCTCGGTCAGCATCGTTTGCGTTTCCGTTACCGGCGCGTCCGTATCCTCCTCAAGCGACAGGGGATAGTCGGTGGCGAAGGTTTCCGGCACCTCGACCTCGGCCCCGTCCATTCCTTTCAGGAAGGCGGCGATGGCGATGTTGTCCTCATCGGTCAGATATTGGAGCGAGTGTTGCACGACCAGCCCCATCTCTCCGTTGGCGGTGGAGACGGCATTGCGGCCGGTGGACAGATAGAGGGCCATTTCCTCAATCGACCAGGCGTGCGGGGCCGAACCTTCGCCGCGCAGCGACGGGGCCAGCCAGCCGTCGATCTCGCCGCCGGCAAGGAAGTTCTCATCCCCGACCGAAATGCCGTCCTGCGCCATGAACGTGTTGCGCGGGCTGTGGCAGGCGGCGCAGTGACCCGGGCCTTCGACCAGATACTGGCCACGATCCTGGACCTCGTTCACCTCCGCCGCGGTGAAGCCCGCGTCGTGGCGCAGGGCCAGCCAGTTCCACGCCCGGATGCCGAAGCGCATGTTGAACGGGAAGGACAGCGACGTCGCCTCCACCTCGTTCCGGACCGGCTCCACCTCGTTCATGAAGTAGTCGTACATCGCCCGCACGTCTTCTTCGGTCAGCTTGCGATAGTTCTCATAGGGCATCGCGGGATAGAGATGCGTGCCGTTCGGCGTCACACCGTCATAAAGTGCCGCGCGAAAATCATCGAGCGACCAGTTGCCGATGCCCGTTTCCGGGTCCGGCGTGATGTTCGTGGACCAGATCGTGCCCATCGGGCTTTGAATCGCGCGGCCACCGGCATAATCCGCGCCGTCGTCAGAGGTGTGGCAGGCCACGCAGTCCGACGCGGTGGCGGCATAGGCCCCCTGCCCCGGCTCGGGCTGCCAGTCGTCGGGCAACGCCGCGACCGGGCCCGTGCGCTGCACCGGCACGAAGATGAAGGCCAGAAGCGCGATCAGGCCCAGAACGACCAGCACGCCGATGATGCGAAGGAAGGTTTTCATGACGATCTCTCCCCTCAGACCAGGTTGCGCGGGTTGGACAGGTATTGCGTGCGGATCGCGTGGGCCGTGTGATAGGCCAGCCCGCCGACCAGACCGGTCGGGTTGTACTGGATGTTCTGCACGAAGTTGCCCGCCCCGGTGATAAAGACGTTATGCTTGTCCCAGGCCTGGCTGAACTTGTTGACCGCCCCGGTGGTGGGCGATTCCGACATGATGTGCCCGCCGGTATTGTGCGTCGTCTGATAGGGGCGCACGTCGTATTGCGCGCCTTCCGACTTGAAGCTCGATTGCATCAGGTCGGGGTTCATGGTCCGCGCGACCTCCTCGGCCTTGCCCTTCATGAACTGGGTCATGCGGATGTCGTTGGGGTTCCAGTTGAACGTCATGCGCATCAGCGGACGCCCGTGCCGGTCGGTATAGGTCGGGTCGAGATCCAGATGGTTCGTGGCATAGGACATGCACGAACCGTGGGTTCCGATGCTCATGGCATGACCATACCATTCGCCCACGGCGGCCTTCCAGTCCGCACCCCATGCCGGGGTGCCCGACGGCAGCGGCATCGACCGGATCGGCTGGCCGTTCGTCTGACCCGACCGCCAGTAGGCGCCACCGATGAACCCTTCGGCCCCGAAGTCGATGTTGTTGATCCCGAAATCGTCGATGCACATGCCGTTGGCGCCGGTGCCGACGAACGGGTTGAAATGTTCATCCTTGAAGAACATCGTCACGCCGCCGTTCATCTGATAGGCGTAGTTCTTGCCCGTCACGCCTTCGCCCGTCACCGCGTTATACGGCTGGCCGATGCCCGACAGCAGCATCAGGTGCACGTTGTTCAGCTGATACGACGCCAGGACGACGATGTCGGCCGGTTGGAAGACTTCCTCCCCCGCCTTTTCGTCGAAATAGGTGACGCCTGTCGCGGTGCGCCCGTCGGCGGCCATCTCCACCCGCAGAACTTCGGATTCCGTGCGGTATTCGAAGTTCGGCATCCGGCGCAGCGCGTCCAGAATGGTCGTCTGCGGCGAGGATTTGGAATATTGGTAGCAGCCGTAGCGTTCGCAGAAGCCGCAGTGGTTGCACGGCCCCATCTGCATCCCGTATTCGTTCACATACGAGGTGGAGGCGATGCCACCCGGCGCCGGGAACGGGTGATAGCCCATGGCGCGCGCCGCTTCGGCGAACTTGTGCCCGTCATAGGTCGTGGGCATGGCGGGCATCGGATACTCTTCCGAACGCCACGCCTCGAACGGGTTGCCGCCCTCGCGGCGCTGACCGTTCAGGTTGCCCGCCGTGCCGGAAATCCCCGCGACCTTTTCGAAACGGGTGAAGAAAGGCTCCATCTCGTCATAGGAGACGGGGTAATCGCCAATCGTCATGTCCTCGGGGATGATCCCCTCGCCCCAACGCTCCGAGATATAGGAACGCAGGCGCAGCTCCTCGGCCTGCGGACGCCAGTTCAGGCCGTTCCAGTGCGTGCCGGCCCCGCCCACGCCGTTGCCGGGCAGGAACGATCCCAGGCTGCGATAAGGCAGCGCCGTCTCGCTTTCCGTGCGGCGGATCGTGACCGTCTGCTGGCTGGGCTTCTGCATCATTTTCAGACGGATGCCGTATTTCAGCTCGTCGATCATGTCGGGGTATTGGAAATTGGGCACGGTATCCTGATCGTGCCCACGCTCCAGCGCGAGAACGTCAAGCCCTTCGTCGGCCAGTTCCTTGCCGATGATCGCGCCGGTCCAGCCCAGACCGACGATCACCACGTCGCGTTTTTTTTCCTGACGTGCCATGCTTTATGCCCTCTCGCCTTTGATCGAAACCGGTCCGAGCGGGTATTCGACGTTGAAACGGTCAACCCATTCCTTGTAATTGGCCCGTGCGCCGGGGAACCCGACATAGACCCAGGCCTGCATGTCGTGATTGCCGCCATACATCGGGTCCGACAGGTAACCTTCCTTGGTGTTCGCCAGAAGGATCGTGAAGAAATCCTTCAGTTCGGGCGCAAGGCCGGCCTCGTTCTTTTGCAGCGCGGTCAGAACCGCGTCCTGCACATCATCGTCCAGATCGGCGAAGATCGCGCCGTGCTGGTCGGTGCACCACTGATCGACCAGCGGAATCGCCTCGCGGTAGATCTGGGCGGGGTTCAGCGGCGTCTGCCAACCGCGCAGCGGGTCGGCATCCGGCTGGAACGGACCTTCCATGTACCAATCCGACGCCGCGCCGTAATCCCCCGCCAATTGGCGGTCGATGAACACGGGCACCCGCGCCTCGATCGCGCCGGGGCCATCGCCCTCCGACGGGATGAGGCGGGAGACGGCGGCAAGCACGAAGGCCCATTCGACGCCGTTCAGATACTCGCGCTCATACTGGTCCAGCGGGACGGGGGGTTGAGGGGCTTGGGCTTTTGCGGACAGCGCAAACCCCGAAAGCGCCGCACCGGCAGCCGACGCTTTCAGAAAGCTGCGGCGGCTGGGAAGGCCGGGAAGGTCGGTCATGGATTGCTCCCTACCGGCGGAAGGCCGGACTTGGTGGCTTTGAAAAGGACATGCGCGACGACAGGCCGCAGACATCATGGCTTCGTGATAAAACCCGTATCTCCCCGCCACAACCCGCTTCTTCACGAAACCGCGAAAATTCTGACCGCCGTGCAAATGCTCGCCCCCGCCCATCACGAACGCTTTACCTGAACGGCGGATTGCCTTTAGGTCTTGAACACGATCACGGTCCGGGGGCGGAGGCGCCCGCCGTGAAAAATAAAATATGGGAGGACAGGGATGAGCAATCCTGAGAACGGCCGCGTGCCCCGGTGGAGCCTTGTCGGGCCGGGTCTGGTCGTGGCGGCCACAGGTGTCGGCGCGGCGGATCTGATCGCGACGACGGTGGCGGGCAGCCTTTACGGCTATGCCCTGCTGTGGTCGGTGATCGCGGGCTGCATCATGAAGGTGGTTCTGGTCGAGGGGGCGGGCCGTTACTGTCTGGCCACCGGCAACACGATCTTCGAGGGCTGGAGCAGCCTTGGCCGCTGGACGCATTGGTATTTCGGCCCCTACATCACCATCTGGGGCTTCGTCTATGGCGCGGCGGCCATGGCGGGAACGGGCCTTGCGCTGTATTCGCTGTTCCCGTTCATGGGTGTTCCAGCCTGGGGCATCCTGTCGGGGCTGATCGGCGCCGCCCTTGTCTGGTCGGGCCGCTATGCCCGGTTCGAAAAGGTCCTGACCTGGCTGGTCGCGCTGATGTTCATCACCATGGTCATCGCCGCCGCCCTGACCCTGCCCAATCTGGGCGAGGTTCTGACGGGCCTTGTGCCGCTGATCCCCGAAGGGGCGATGATCAACGTCCTGAGCGTCGCGGGCGGCGTCGGGGGCACGATCACGCTGGCCGCCTATGGCTACTGGCTGCGGGAAAAGGGCTGGACCACCCCGCGTTTCATGCGCGTGATGCGGATCGACAACTCGATCGCCTATGTCGTGACGGGGCTGTTCGTGATCTCCACCCTGATCGTGGGGGTGGAGCTTCTCTATTCCGCAGGCATCGCCATCGGGCGCGGCGATCAGGGGATGGTCGATCTGGCCGGTGTGCTGGGCGAACGCTATGGCGTCTGGGTCAGCAAGCTGTTCCTGATCGGCTTCTGGGCCGCGTCCATGTCGTCGCTGGTGGGCGTGTGGAACGGGGTCAGCCTGATGTTCGCGGACTTCCTCGGCCATGTGCAGGGCAAGGCCCACAACCATCCCGACCGCATGTCCGGGGGGCGCTTTTACAAATTCTATATCCTGTGGCTGACCTTCCCGCCGATGATCATGATGTTCCTGGGCCAGCCGGTCTATCTGATCCTGGCCTACGGCGTTCTGGGATCGCTGTTCATGCCGTTCATGGCGATCACCCTGCTGTGGATCCTGAACACCGACCGCATTCCGGCGGAATGGCGCAACAAGTGGCTGACGAACGTTCTGCTGGTGCTGTGCGCCGCCGCCTTCGTGGCGCTGGCCCTGAACGAGCTTTACACCCGCATCGGCAACTTCTTCTAAAATGCCGATGACCGGTCCGCCCAACGGCGGGCCGGTCCCTTGCGCGGTCAGGTCTGAAGCATCCGCAGCACCACGAAGACCAGACCCGACACGGTGGCCGTCGCCGGCACGGTGATCACCCAGGCCGCGATGATCGTCATGAAATGCGACCGGCGCACCAGCTTGCGGCGCTGCCGCTCCTCGGTCGCCATGCTGGGGATGTCCACGGTGCCGGCCATCTGCCGCATACGGCGCGCCTCCACACGTTCGCGGAAGAAGCCGACGCCGAACACCCCGCCGATGGCGATATGGGTGGAACTGACCGGCAGGCCCAGCCAACTGGCCGCGATCACGGTGATCGCCGCCGACAGCGCCACGCAATAGGCGCGCATCGCGTTCAGCTTGGTGATCTGGTCGCCCACCATGCGGATCAGGCGCGGCCCGAACAGCATCAGCCCGACCGAGATCCCCAGCGCGCCGATGACCATCACCCATAGCGGCACGGCAAAGCCTCCGGCGCCGCCCGAATGGCCCAGCGTCGCCACGATCGCGGCCAAGGGGCCGATCGCGTTCGACACATCGTTCGCGCCGTGGGCAAAGCTCATCAACGCGGCGGACAGGACGAGGGGAAGCTGGAACAGCACCTTCAACGACTTGTTGCGGTTCTCCAACCCTTTCGACCGCCGCCGGATATAGGGTTTGGCCAGCGCCCAGGACAGAACCGCACAGGCCATCCCGATCAGCAGCGCCTGCCCCAGCGTGATGGCGAACACATGCCGCAGCCCCTTCAGCGCAAGATAGGTGCCGAACGCCCAGGCCATCACCGCGATCAGGACCGGCACCCAGGTGCGGGCGGCGACGATCTTGTCGGGCCGGTCGATCACCAGCCGGTGCACCACCCAAAGCGCGGCCGCCGCCAGCCCTCCCCCCAGAACGGGCGAGACGACCCAGCTCAGGGCGATGCGCGACATCCCGCCCCAATCCACCGCCCCGAACCCCGCCGCGGCGATCCCCGCGCCCGCCACCCCGCCGACGATGGCATGGGTGGTGGACACGGGCGCGCCCAGCCATGTCGCAAGGTTCAGCCATAGGGCCGAGGACAGCAGCGCCGCCATCATCGCGATCACGAAGATCCGCTCGTCCGCCAGACTGGCCGGGGCCACGATCCCGCTGGCGATGGTATCCACCACGTCGCCCCCGGCAATCAGCGCGCCCGCCGTTTCGCAGATCGCCGCCATGATCAGCGCGCCCGTCATCGTCAGGGCGTTGGCCCCCACCGCCGGGCCCATGTTGTTGGCCACATCGTTGGCGCCGATGTTCAACGCGAGATAGGCGGCAAAGGCCGAGGCCACGACGATGATCAGGCTGCCCGCCCCCCCGCCCGCGATCAGCGCGGCCCAGATCGCGGCCAGGGCCACGAACACCATCGCCAGCCCCACCGCCACCAAGGGCTGCGCGACATAGGTGGTGGCGTATTCGACGCGGGAGATCCGGTTCAGGTCGCGGTCGAGCACCCGCCAGCCCGGCTCGGGCTGATCGCGCAGCCGCTGGTCTTGTCCATCAGTCATCGTAAGGGTCCGGGAATTCTGGGTTATGTCAGGGGGCGGGCGCGCGCAGCAGATCCGGGCTGCGCCGCAGCAGGGCCGCAAGTTCGGGTTCATCCACCAGCCCGGCCGCCTGTTCGGGCGCGAACCAGCGGCGGTCGCGCTGGCCCGCCTCGGGGAAGCGGTCCGCCAGCTGCGTGACGTGGATGGCATAGACATCGACCAGCGTGTGCACCGGCACATCGCCGCTCAGCCGTTTGCGATAGGAATAGCGGCCGACAAGGGCGGGTTCGGCGCGGTCGGCGCGGATGCCCGCCTCCTCCCACGCCTCTTCCAGCGCGGTGCCCGCACCGTCATGGCCCGATTTCGGCCAGCCCTTCGGCAGGATCCACCGCTTCGTCGTGCGCGAGGAGATGAGGAGGATTTCGATCCCCGCGCCCGCCTCGTGCCAGCACAGCGCCGCCACCTGATACCGCGACGGACGCCGCAGGATCGGCGCGATGAACTCGTTCCAGATTGTTTTCAGCATGCGTCACGCCCCCGAAGTTGCCTCCGCCCTATCAGCGGATACGGGAACAATCGAGCATAAACGTCATAAAACTGTTACAAGTTGCGGGGTGCGACCCTAGTCCAACAGTTGCATCAGCGCCTTGCCGTAATTCGTCTTGCGGAAGATGTCGATCCGGCTTTGCAGGCCCGCCGCGTCGATCCAGCCTTGGGTGAACGCGATCTCGTCCGGGCTGCCGGTCTGCAGGCCCTGACGTTCCTCCAGCGTGCGGACGAAGTTCCCGGCATCAAGCAGGCTGGCATGGGTTCCGGTGTCGAGCCAGGCATAGCCGCGTCCCATCTGTTGCACCGTCAGCTGGCCATCCTGAAGATAGGTCCCCAAGAGGGAGGTGATCTCCAACTCCCCCCGCGGCGAAGGCGCGATGGACGCCGCCCGTTCCGGCGCGGTGCCGTCAAGGAAATAAAGGCCGGTGACGGCATAGTTCGAGGGAGGAACCTCGGGCTTTTCGATGATCGTCTCCACCCGCCCCTCGGCATCGAAGGCGACCACGCCATAGCGTTCGGGGTCGGCCACGTGATAGCCGAAGACCGTCCCGCCCTGCGGCTGCGCATCCGCCGCCTTCATTAGGTCCGGCAGACCGTGGCCGAAGAAGATGTTGTCGCCCAGAACCATCGCCGAAGGTGCGCCGTCCAGAAACGCCTGCGCGATCAGATAGGCCTGCGCCAGCCCGTCGGGCGACGGTTGCACCAGCCAGGTGATCCGAATGCCCCACTGGCTGCCATCGCCCATCAGACGCTGGAACTGGTCCTGATCCTGCGGGGTGGTGATGATCGCGATGTCCCGTATTCCCGCCAGCATCAGAACCGACAGCGGGTAATAGATCATCGGCTTGTCATACAGCGGGAGAAGCTGTTTCGACACGCCCATCGTGATGGGATAAAGGCGCGTGCCCGAACCGCCGGCCAGAATGATCCCCTTGCGCTGCGTCATCGTGCGACCTCCAGGTCTTTCAATACATCGGTCAGCCCCGTGCGCCAGTCGGGGCGCGTCAGGCCGAATGTGGCGAGGGCGGAGCAGTCCATCCGGCTGTTCGCCGGGCGCTTGGCCGGGGTGGGATAGGCGGAGGAGGGAATGTCCGTGACCGTCACGTGGCATCCCGCCTGCGCGAAGATTTCCCGCGCGAAATCGGCCCAGCTCACATCCGGCCCGCCCGACAGGTGATAGATGCCGGAGGTGTCCCGCGTCAGACCGCGAGCCATGGCGATGCAGGTCTCGGCGATGTCGGCGGCGGCGGTGGGGCCGCCCACCTGATCGGCCACCACGTTCAGCGCCCCGCGATCGGCCAGCCGCAGCATGGTCTTGACGAAATTCGCGCCGTGGGCGGAAAACACCCAGCTTGTCCGCAGGATCGCGTGCACGCCGCCCGCCGCCGCGACCCCTTCCTCGCCCCGCAGCTTCGACCGGCCATAGGCGCCGATCGGGTTCGTGGGATCCTCGGGCCGCCAGGGCCGTGTGCCCGTGCCGTCGAAGACATAGTCGGTGGAGATATGGACGAAGGGAATGCCCTTATCCGCACAGGCGCGCGCCATGGCGGCGGGGGCGTCGCCGTTCACGACGGTGGCGGCGGGCTCCTCGGTCTCGGCCTTGTCCACGGCGGTCCAGGCGGCGGCGTTGATCACGGCAGTTGCGTCATGCGCCATGATCGCGGCGGCGCAGGCGGCGGGATCGGACAGATCGGCCTGATCGCGCGACAGGAACGTCGCGTCCGGCAGGCGGCGGCGCAATTCCTGCGCAACCTGCCCCGTGCTTCCGAAGACGAGGATCATGCCTTGGTCCCCAGCCGCCCGCCGGCGCGGGCCTGCAAGGGGCGCCACCACTCCTCATGCCCCAGATACCAGTCGACGGTCTTTTCCAGACCCTGCTCCAGCGTGACCGACGGGCGCCAACCCAGTTCGGTGCGGATGCGTTCGGGGTCGATGGCATAGCGCAGGTCGTGGCCCGGACGGTCCGTCACGAAGGTGATCTGGTCGGCATAGGCGGCATCCTTCGGCCGCTTGCGGTCGAGGATCGCGCAGATGGTCTGCACGATGTCGATGTTGCGCGCCTCATTCTCGCCCCCGATGTTGTAGCTGCGGCCGACCGCGCCGTTTTGCACCACGGTCAGCAGGGCGTCGGCATGATCCTCGACATAAAGCCAGTCGCGGACGTTCTCCCCCTTGCCGTAAACGGGGATCGGTTCCCCGGCCAGGGCCTTCAGGATCACCACCGGGATCAGCTTTTCGGGGAAGTGATAGGGCCCGTAATTGTTCGAGCAGTTGGTCATCACCACCGGCAGACCATAGGTTTCATGCCACGCCCGCACCAGATGATCCGACCCCGCCTTCGACGCGGAATAGGGGCTGTTGGGCGCGTAGGGGGTGTCTTCGGTGAACTGCCCCGTCTCTCCCAGCGTGCCGAACACCTCGTCGGTGGAGATGTGGTGGAAGCGGAACCCCTCGGGGCGGCCCTGCGCGGTCCAATAGGCGCGGGCGGCTTCCAGCATGTTGAAGGTGCCGATCACGTTCGTCTGCACGAAATCCCCCGGCCCGTCGATGGACCGGTCCACATGGCTTTCGGCGGCCAGATGCATCACCGCATCGGGGCGGTGGGCGGCAAAGACGCGGTCCAGGGCCGCGCGGTCGCGGATGTCCACATGCTCGAACGTGTAATCCGGGCTGGTGGCCGCGTCGGCCACGTTGTCCAGACAGGCGGCATAGGTCAGCGCGTCGACGTTCACGACCGCATGGCCGTCGCGGATCGCCTGCCGCACCACGGCCGACCCGATGAAGCCGGCCCCGCCGGTGATCAGGAGTTTCATGCCTTGTCCATCGTGAAGGGGGATTTGAAATCGGCCAGCGTTCCGGCGGCGGCGTCCTTGTCGGACAGAAGCGGCGTCACCCCGTCCGGCATGGGCCAGTCGATGCCCGCGCTGTCCCACCGCACCGCACCGTCGCATTCGGGCGCGTAGTGATCGGTGCATTTGTAACAAATCTCGGTATCATCGACCAAGGTCAGGAATCCGTGCAGGAATCCCGCCGGAATCCAAAGCTGCACGCCGTTGTCAAAGGACAACTCGGCCCCGAACCAATGGCCATAGGTGGGGCTGCCCACCCGCACATCCACCGCGACGTCGAACAGCGCCCCGCGTCCGCAGCGGACCAGCTTGCCCTGCGCATGGGGCGGGGACTGGAAGTGCAATCCGCGCACCGTTCCGGCCTTGGCCGACAGCGAATGGTTGTCCTGCACGAAGTCCGGCAGGTCCAGACCCGCCGCCGACAGGGTCTTGCGGTTCCAGCTTTCGGCAAAGAACCCGCGCGTGTCCCCGAAGCGTCGGGGGGTCAGAAGCATCACCCCGTCGAGGGCGGTCGTCTCGATCTTCATTCCGGCAGTCTCCGCCATCACTGTCTGTTTGGGCCTGGTCAGAACGTGTGCTCAATCATCTTTTCGATGGGTTCGTCAACCGGGCGGAAGACGACCTCGCCGCCGAACCGCTTCTTGAACTTGGCGAACGCCACGTTGAACTCGGCCTCGGTCGGCACGGCCCAACGGTCCGGCATGTCGATATACCCAAGCTCGGTCAGACGCTGGCCCAGCAGCGCGTGGTCCACCTGCCCCCAGCTGAGACGGTTCGCGGCCTTCTGCCCCGGCGGCATCCAATCGCCCAACAACGTGTTGATGATGTCGGGGCGGCGGCCCAGCATCCCCGTCAACTGCCGTTCGATGTTGATATAGGCCATCATGTTGCGCCGCAGGATCACCGCGATCTTCTGATCGGGCCGCGCCACCAGCCCCAGCAGGTGGAAGGCGGAACTGTCCAGACCGATGACATGGGTGGCCGCGCGGTATTGGGCCAGCTGATCCTCAAGGCTGTGTTCCTGCGGATGATAGGCGGTATAGCCCTGCGCGATCAGGTTGGCCTCCAGCGCGACCTCGTTCAGGATGCGGCCCTTCTTGCCGGTCTTGGTGCGCGAGATATAGATCTTCTCCGCCCCCTGCGGCGCCACCGTCCGCTCCAGCACGTTCAACGAGGCGCGGAATTCGGGCGTGCCAAGCGCGATGGGACCAAGACCGAAGCCCTGCCCCGGCACCTCCAGCGTCTCGATCCGGGTCGGTTCGCGGATGAAGGTGATCGGCTTGTCGATCTCCATGATCTCAAGAAACCGCTTCTGCCATTTCGACAGATCGACCAGATTTTCATGCTTGCCGATCAGGATCAGGCTTTCGGCATCGCTGTTCTTGACGGCCCAGAGGCGCGAGATGCTTTCGGTCAGGAAGTGGCCGAAATGGGCGAAGACCTGACCGCCCCAGATGTGACGCCCGGACAGGCGCGCCGTCGGCGGCTCGCGGTCCACGACCGGGGTCATCAGGCGGGTATCCCCGCGAAACAAGGCCCCTTCCGGCACATCCCGCCCATCGGAGTGGGTCAGCCCGCACATCTGCACACGGCGCATTTCCCCGGCGGGCCAGACGATCGCGTCGTTCAGCACCGGAATCTCGCGCGACCATCCGGCATCGGGCATGGGCATCTGACTTGTATCCATATTCACCCCGTCCCCTTTGCGTTGCGCCATGCCCGTCTTCATTTCCGTTTCACCTTCATCGCGACGTCGATCGGCAGCGGTTCCAGCCGGTCCATCGCCGCCTCGAACCCGTCCGAGGCGCGCAGCCGCGCCAGTTTCGCCTGCCGCCGCTTTTCCACAAGGTCGGCGGCGGCGCGCACGGCCGGGACGGTCAGCAAGTCCGCAATCAGCGCATCGCGGCGGGCCTTCAGTAGCAGGGCCGACCGGTCCTCGATCTCGTTGCGGTCGAACAGGCCGAAATAGCCTTCGTCGTATTTGGAATGATTGTCCAGAACATCCCCGCGCAGGCGGCGCAGCATGTATTCCTCGCGCGATTTCACACCGTAATGGTTCATCTGCGCCAGGCCATAGCCGATCTCGCGGATGTTCAGCCGCCATTTAAGGTTCTTGCCGTCAATCGCCTCGCCGTCGCCGTTCACCCACGCCACGGGATAGGCCTTGCCCTCCTCGCTCCGGGCGAAGCGCATGTTCAGATACGGGCGGTGGATGGCCAGCGCCAGATGCGGGTCGGTCTTGAACAGGGTCTTGATGCCCGACCCCTTGACGAAATCGTCGGGCGCGGCCTGCGTCAGCCGTTCGGTGACGGGCCCCGCCTCGAAGTCCCGCGCACCCGCACTGCCGAAGAACCGCCAGGTCAGGCACAGGCCGGTCGCGTCGCGCCCAAGAACCTCGTCGATCAGGCCGTCGATCCGGTGATCGCCCCCCTTCACCGTCACGAATTCGTCCAGATCCATGACCAGCAGCCAGTCCGCGCCAATGACCAGCGGGTTCTGCTCGGCCCAGTGCAGCGCTCGCGACTGCGGCGGCTTGTCCCGCCACTGCGGGTTGTCCAGCCGGGTGCACAATCCGCAGGCCGCCAGCGCGTCGAACATCTCGTCCGTGCCGTCGGTGCAATCGTTGGTATAGGCGAGGATGTCGGTGAACCCCAGCACATGATGATGCGCCACCCATTCCAGGACATAGGGCCCTTCGTCCTTCGCCATGGTCACGATGCGGACATTGCCGTGGCGGGACAGGTTCGGCCCGCCGGGAATGCGGGCCTTGCGCGCCTCCAGATCGGACAGGGCGGCGGCGCTGGCGGCGGCGACCTCGGCCTCGATCCGGCGCGCTTCCTCTCGGGCGGCCTTGACGGCGGCGGGATCCTGCGGCGGGGCATCGTCCGGCGTCGCTTCGGTCGCCGCCGGCGCGCGCACGGGGGACGGATAGTCCACGATCCCCCGCCCGGCGGCCCAGCGCCCGATCCAGCTGTTCCGATCAGGCAGACCGATATCGGAGCGCGACGCCACCTTGCGCAACCAGCGGGAATAAAGGTGGACGGAGTAGCTGCCCGCTTCCGCCATCCGCGCGTCCAGATCCTCGGCCTGGCTTGGATCGACCAGAACCTTGCGGTCGTTGAACGCCACGGGGAAGAACGCCGATTGCGGGGCCGCGTGCCCGATTTCCTCGGTCGCGATGGCGAATTGGGTCACGGCCTTCGGGCCGAATGTGCCCCATGGCAGATCACCGATGCCGAACCCCGGCTCTTCCTGCCAACGACGGGTGATCTCGTCCCGCTGCTTGCGGTTCATCCATGGCGGGACGGGCTGCGGCGCGGAAAACAGGTCATCCAGTTTGCCAAGCAGCTTCGATGTCTGCGGCATTCCGAAAACGGCGTTCCCAAGCTCAAGCTTGTCTTCCCGCTCATGGCCGATGAACCACTCGGCGCTTTTGAGGAATGGCTTGAGGGCGATGACGTCCGTATCAACCCACACCCGGCCCGTCACCAAAACCATCTTCACGCGAAAGATGTCGGCGTGAAGGGCGGGGCTGTTTGCACTTTTGTAAACGAGGATATCCTCGTTCTCCCACACCTCGCGCGCATCGCGCACCGTCACGCCCTTCGGCGCGTTGGGCACATCGCCATAGGTATAGAGCACGACGTCATGCCCCAGATCGACAAAGCTCTGCAGCGATGCGATCTCCAACCATGAGATCGCGCCGTCGATCCACAGGGAACCGATGGGGGCAAGGTCGGGCGATTTGGGTGTCATGCCTTCGGACCCTTCTGTCGCAAGGCGGTTCCGGTCGGGCGCGTCAACCCGACACCTTCGGCTTCACGATGCTGTCGGGGGCGGATTGCAGTTGAAGATCCAAGCTGGTGCGGCGGGCCTTGATCTGGTTCTTTTCCTGGCTCAGCAAATGCATCTCGGCCTTCTCTTCGGGCGAGCGCACCTTGATCTTCTTCAACTCGCCAAACCGCCCCCACACCTCGGCGCGACGCGCGGCGATCGCATCGCCGGGCGCGGTCAGTTCGGCCAGATCGGCGAACTTGGTGTTGGCCGCGATGGCCTGATCCGCCACCTCGGCGAACCGCGTGCCGCGGAAGAACTTGGCCTGGTGGAAATGCACGATCTTCGCCTCCACCGCGTTGATGTTGCGAAAGAACTTCTCATGATGCCGCTCATGCCCGGGATGCGAGATGGACAGGTTCCATTCTTTGCCCAATTCGCGCGCGCCAAGCCCGCTGGCCGCGATCGCCAGCGGCAGGGCGATCTGATCGAGCCACGGGCGCTTGTTCACGACATTCGGGTCGGCATCCAGTTCGGTCGCCACGCGGAACCAGCTTTCGGCAAAGCCCGAGCCGGTGGGAAAGGCGATCATCCCCGCATTCCAATACGGCAGGCTCAGCTTGTGGCTGCGGATCAGACGGACGCGCTCCTCGGGGAAAGGCAGGCCGAACTTGTCATAAACGTATTCCCACGATCCGGGGTTGCCGCCCCAGCCCTGCACCCCTTCGGGCACGACGCCCACCTCGCCCGCGCCCACCAGATCGGCGCGGTCGAAGGGGGCCACGATGGCCGTGTCGGTGTCCAGAAACAGGGTGTATTCGGTGTCGCGCGGCTCCAGACAGGCCAGGATCTTGTTGCCCTGCTTGTAGAACGAGGCGAAGGCGTCCGTCGGCTCCATGAACCGGATCTCCGCCCCCATGCGGTCATAGAATTCGGTGACATAGGGGAACAGGAATTCGCGCTTGTTCGACGGGCAATAGGCGATGACCTTCACATCGCCCAGAACGTGACGGATGGAGGACAGCAGCACGATGCTGTCGCGGGTCAATCCCGGCGGGTCCAGAACGAAGATAATGGAGAGGTCATGAAGGTGCGGGGTCGCGGTCATATCCTGGTCCAACATTTTGCCGTTCGGGAATAACGCTATTCATTCCCGATGCATGTGAACTAGTCAATGAACGATTGTCCGATGGGGCGGCCCCGGCCCCGGGGGCCCGCCCCTGTTCGGGATTGGCGTGTCAGACCATGGGCGGGGCGGCGCGGAACGGATGACCTTCGGGCAGGTTCCAGCCCCCCTTGCCCGTCTTGTGCGATTCCCACCCTTCCAGCCTGTGACGCGCCTCGGTCGTCAGCACGTCGTCGAACACTAGGATCTGCTGCACGACCGTCGCCTCCGGCACATTGCTGCCGTCGGGATAGCTGCCAAGCTGCGACCCGCCGGTGGCGGTGGCCATGCCCGCCCCGGTGCCCGACCCGCCGGCCGTGCCGTCCACCCAGAATGCGAACGTCCCCGTCGTGCCCGCATCGCGGGTGTGGATGACGCAACGGTCCTTCCCATCCCAGGTGACCGTGGCATTTTCCGGGTTCGAATGCTTGTCGATCCGCATCGCATCCGACCGCGTCCCGACCCGCAGGCACATCATCTGCCCGCGCGCGAACCGGCCCCAGCCGAACACCACCCGCCCGACCGCCGGTTCGTCCGACCAGGCCGAGACGAGCATGGACCGCGCCGCCGCCGCCAAGGGCAGGCCACCGATCCCGCCCGCCATCGTCCGCCCGCCCGACAGGATGACCCCCGGCGTGCCGTTGCGGGCCGTGGCGTTCCACTGGGGGCGGCTTGCCGCCGTGTCCTGTGTCCACACAATGCCGCCGACCTTGTCGCGCCACTGGCCAAGGGCCGCCCCGTCCAGGGTCATCGTTCCCCGATCCGACGCATCCCACCACGCCCGAAGGGCCGGCAGATCCTGCGGCGTCCAGGGCCGCGCACCGGCGCCCGACACCCCGGACATCGGTTGGGCCACGGTCAGCCCGATCCCCACGCCGGTCATGATCCCACCCCGCCGCCTGCTGCCCAGTCGTTCCCGATCATCGCCCATCCCTTCACTTGACGCGGGGAAAGATAGGGCGGCGTTTCTGAACGGGGTCCTAGACCACCGTGCGGCGCGCCATCAGGCGGCGGCCACGGGGATGCGCGTCATCGCCCCGTTGTGGATCGCGGCAATCTCGTCCATCTCGGCATCGAAAGGGGGGGCCGTTTCGGGCAAGGGGCGGTCGATCAATCCCCGCTCCAGAAGTGCGACTGACAGGGCCGCGAAATCCAGCTCGCCCCAGCTCATGTCGTCGGCTTTGGTCTTGCCGGGCCGGATCCAGTCCGCCGCCACGGCGTCGATCACCGCCACATCCGCGCCCGCCCCCACCAGTTGGTCGAAGAAGGTGATGTATTCCTTGGCGCTGCGGCGTTTGATCAGGGTGAAGGTCTGATGCGGCTGCGTGATGAACCCCGCCAGATGAAAGGCCGACCCGTCCGGCCCCAGAAGATGGGTCGCGTTGCGGAAGGTGGCCAATTGATCGGCGATGGAATGCCGCTGGGGGTGATAGATCGCGAACCCCTCGGCCGCCAGCATCCGTTCCAGCGCCTGTTCGGCCAGAACGCTGCCCGTCTTCTTGTGCAATGCCGTGCGCGAGATATAGAGCTTCTTCGCCCCGCCCGCCGCAGGCCCGGGATCCAGCCGCCGCGCGAAATCGCGAAACTCGGGCGTACCGGTCGCCATGACGCCCAGACCGAAGCCCGGCCCCGGAATGATCAGATCCTCCACCTGAAGGGGGTCATAGACGATGCGCACCGGCAAGGTGATGCCCAGCCGTTCCAGGATCTGCTTTTGATACCCGGCCAACTGATCGGGCCGCTTGCCGCGCAGGCGTTCGGGCGTGAACAGGATCGACTGGGCGCCGCTGTCGGCCGCGCCCCACAGGCGTTGCAGGGATTCGGCCAGAAAATGTCCGAAATGGAAGAACAGCGTGCCGCCCCACAGATGCCGCCCGGCCAGGGGCTGCGCCGCGCTTGGGCAGGTGCCGCGCCCGCCGCGCTGCGCCCGCCGCCAACGATAAAGCGCGGCCTCGGGGCACAGCGCGCCCTGATGCCACAGCCCGCCATCCGCCGGATCGATCACCCCGCCCTGCACCCGCAGAACGCTGCGCGCCCATCCATCCGCCGGGTTCGGGGCGGGCAACCGGACATCCGGAACCTGGGGCCTGTCCATGTCTTCGTCGGTCTCCGGCTGCGCTCTTGCGGTCGGGTGATCTTGCCAAGGACGCCCGCCTAGGTCAATCTTTCCCCGGCGACATGCGACAGGGACGACCGATGCCGATATTCAAACACGCGGGCCAATTGCTGTTTTTCGCCCATGTGCCGAAATGCGCCGGAACCAGCATCGAAGATCATCTGGTCCGACGCTTCGGGCCCGCGGCCTTCCTGAACCGCCGCCATGCGCCGGGCAACAAGCACAACTGGACACGCACCTCGCCCCAGCACCTGCCTGCCAGGCAACTGGCGCTGCTGTTCCCCGATGGGTTCTTCGATGCGGGCTTTGCCGTGGTGCGTGATCCGGTGGCGCGGGTGCGCAGCGCCTTTCATTACCATCAGACCAAACGCGGCAAGATCCCGGCCGAGGAGACGTTGGAAACCTGGCTGACCCGGGTGCGGGGGTTCAACGACGGCGAACACGCCCGCTATGACGATCATTTCCGCACACAGGGCGCGTTCGTTCCCGAATGGTGCACGATTTTTCATCTGGAGGACGGGCTGGACGGCCTGTCGGCCTGGCTGGACGATTGGGCGGGCCCGACGACGGTGGCCCCCATCGGGCGGGCGCTGGTCGGCACCTATGACAGCGCCCCCGTCGATCCCGACCTTGCGGCGATGATCCGCGAACATTACGCCGACGATTACGCCCGGTTCGACCGGTATCGCCCGTCCGCCACGACCTGACGGGCCGGCTCAGAACGCCAGCGGGCTCTGCTCCACCACCGCCTCCATCGACACGAGGCTGGAGGTGTTGTTGATGAACGGCAGGACCGAGATGTCCTCCGCCATGATCCGCCGGAAATCGGCCATGTCGCGCGACCGGACCTTGACCAGATAATCGCACCCGCCGGCGATCATATAGCATTCCTCCACCTCGGGGATGGCGCGGATGGCGGCGTTGAACTGCTGCAACGCCTTTTCCCGCGTGTCCGACAGGCTGACCTCCAGATAGGTGACATGCGTCAGACCCAGCTTCATGGGCGAGATCATGGCCCGGTATCCCGCGATCAGCCCCATCTCCTCCATCCGCCGGATGCGCAGGGCGACCGGCGTCTTCGACAGCCCCACGGCGCGCGCCAGATACGACACGGGGATTCGCGCGTTGCGAACCAGTTCCTCAAGTATCCGTCGATCCACCTTGTCCAGATCCGCCATCGCACCAAAGCCCCCTGCCAGAATATTCCGATCGCCTAGGATATCGCAGGATATTGGCGACATCACCTGCGGTCCATCCCCTATACTTGCCGGACAACAAGGAGTTCGGGATGGACCACGCCTTTACCACCGATGCGAAATTCCGGGACGAAACCGCCCTTCTGGCCGACCTTGCGATGCAGGCGGATCTGGATGAGGCGGCGCGGCAGCGCATCGCCCGGCGCGGCGCGGATCTGGTCCGCCGCATCCGGGCCGAGGCGAAGCCGTCGCTGATGGAGCATTTCCTGTCCGAATACGGGCTGTCCACCCGCGAAGGCGTGGCCCTGATGTGTCTGGCCGAAGCCATGCTGCGCGTGCCCGATCGCGTCACCATCGACGCGCTGATCGAAGACAAGATCACCCCCTCCGACTGGGGGCGGCATCTGGGCGAGGCGACCTCGCCGCTGGTCAACGCCTCCACCTGGGCGCTGATGCTGACGGGCAAGGTGCTGGACGACGATCAGGGCGGCACCCTGCGCCGCATGGTGCGCCGTCTGGGCGAACCGGTGATCCGCACCGCCGTCGGCCGCGCGATGAAGGAAATGGGGCGCCAGTTCGTTCTGGGCCAGACCATCGACGCCGCCCTGTCCCGCGCCAGATCGCGCGAAGCGCAGGGCTTCACCTACAGCTACGACATGCTGGGCGAGGCGGCGATGACCGGCGCCGATGCCGCCCGCTACGACCGCGCCTATCAGGATGCGATCACCGCCATCGCCCACGCCTGCGACAAGGGATCGGTGGAGGCCAATCCCGGCATCTCGATCAAGCTTTCGGCCCTGCATCCCCGGTATGAGGTGGCGCAGGAAGGCCGCGTGATGCGCGAACTCGTGCCCGTCGTCCTGCGTCTGGCGCGTCAGGCGCGGGCCGCGAACATGGGCCTGAACATCGACGCCGAGGAGCAGGACCGGCTGGTCCTGTCGCTGAAGGTGATCGAGGCGGTGCTAGCCGACCCGTCCCTGGCGGGGTGGGACGGGTTCGGCGTCGTCGTGCAGGCCTATGGCAAGCGGGCGGGGGCGACCATCGACGCGCTGCACGCCATGGCGGTGCGGCACGACCGGCGGATCATGGTGCGTCTGGTCAAGGGCGCCTATTGGGATACGGAGATCAAGCGCGCGCAGGTGGACGGGCATCCCGACTTTCCGCTCTTCACCTCGAAACCCGCGACCGACATCAGCTTCATCGCCAACGCGCGCAAGCTGTTCGACCATGCCGACCGCATCTATCCGCAATTTGCCACGCACAACGCCCATACGGTCGCGGCCATTCTGGACATGGCGAACGGTCGGCGGTTCGAATTCCAGCGCCTGCACGGCATGGGCGAACGCCTGCACGACATCACCCTGCGCGACACCGGGGGCCGCTGCCGCATCTATGCCCCCGTCGGCGCGCACCGCGACCTTCTGGCCTATCTGGTGCGGCGCCTGCTGGAAAACGGCGCGAACAGCAGCTTCGTCAACCAGATCGTGGATGAAGGCGTCCCGCCGGAGGAGGTGGCCCGCGACCCCTTCGCCACGCCACGCCAGCCCCCCGCCGCGCTGGTCGCCCCGATGGACCTGTTCGGCACCCGCCGCAATTCCATGGGGTTCGATCTGAGCGAAGGGGCGACGCTGGACCGCATCATGGCCGCGCGCAACGCCGATCCCGCCCCCGCCCATCCCCGAACCGTGCGCCCCGGCACGGGCCCGGCGCAGGACATCCTCAACCCCGCCACGGGCCAGCCCGTCGGTCAGGTGATCATGGCCGATGCCGCCACCGCCACCCGCGCCATCGACGATGCCCGCCCGTGGGACATTCCCGCCCCGGACCGCGCGGCCGTCCTGCGCCGCGCCGCAAATCTTTACGAGGATGCCTTCGGCCCCATCTTCGGCCTTCTTGCGCGCGAGGCGGGAAAGACCCTGCCCGACGCCGTGGCCGAACTGCGCGAAGCGGTGGACTTCCTGCGCTATTACGCCGATCAGCCGGTGACGGGTCCGGCGCGCGGCATCATCGGCGCGATCAGCCCGTGGAACTTTCCGCTGGCCATCTTCACCGGACAGATCGCCGCCGCCCTGATGGCGGGCAACGCCGTCATCGCCAAACCGGCCGAGGCGACGCCCCTTGTCGCCGCCTTCGCCGTGGACCTGCTGCACCGCGCGGGCGTGCCGCAGACGGCGCTGCAATTGCTGCCCGGTCATGGCCCCGTCGTCGGCACGGCGCTGGCAAGCGATCCGCGCATCGGCGGGATCGTCTTCACCGGATCGACCGCCACGGCGCAGACCATCGCCCGCACCATGGCCGCGCATCTGGCCCCCGGCACCCCCCTGATCGCCGAGACCGGAGGGCTGAACGCGATGATCGTCGATTCCACCGCCCTGGCGGAACAGGCGGTGCGCGACATCGTCAACGGGGCCTTCCGTTCGGCCGGGCAACGCTGTTCGGCCCTGCGCTGTCTGTATGTCCAGGACGACATCGCCCCGCATCTGGTCGACATGATCAAGGGCGCGATGGACGAATTGCGCGTGGGCGATCCGTGGCGGCTGGACACCGATGTGGGGCCCGTCATCGACGCGCGGGCGCGCGACGGGATTGCCGCCTATCTTGCCGCCAACGCCGGGCGCGTGATCCACAAGGGCACCGCCCCGCAGCAGGGCACCTTCATCGCCCCCACCCTCCTGCGCGTGTCGGGCATCGCGGATCTGGAACAGGAGGTGTTCGGCCCGGTCCTGCATGTCGCCACCTTTAAGGGCGGCGCGATCGACCGCGTCGTGGCCGAGATCAACGCCGCCGGATATGGCCTGACCTTCGGCCTGCACACCCGCATCGACGATCGGGTTCAGTCGGTGACGGACGCGGTCCATGTCGGGAATATCTATGTCAACCGCAACCAGATCGGGGCGGTGGTCGGCAGCCAGCCCTTCGGCGGCGAGGGGCTGTCGGGCACCGGGCCCAAGGCAGGCGGCCCGGATTACGTCCCCCGCTTCACGAAGGCGGCCCGCCCCGACGGCGCGCACCCTGCCCCGGACAGCGGACCGGCGAATGAGGGGGCAATCCGGTCCCAACTGGCCACCTTCACCCCGGCCCGGTTGGAGGAGCGGATCCTGCCCGGCCCGACCGGAGAGCTGAACCGCCTGACGCGTGTGACCCGCCCGCCGATCCTCTGCCTCGGCCCCGCGGTCGAGGCGCAGGCGACCGAGGTGGAAGCCTTGGGCGGCCAGGCCATCCGCGTGGCGGGGCGTCTGGCCCCGGACGCGCTGACACGGCTGGACGGGTTTTCCGCCGCGATGTGGTGGGGCGATGACGGCCAGGGGCGCGCCTATGCCACCGCGCTGGCGGCGCGCGCCGGGGCGATCCTGCCCCTTCTGACCGCCCTGCCCGACCTTGGGCACATCGCGCATGAACGGCATCTGTGCGTCGACACCACCGCCGCGGGCGGCAACGCGGCCCTTCTGGCCAGCTGACGCCGCTGGGCTGGGGTGTTGCCACCCCGATTGCCTTCGGCCTATGGTCGCGCAAAGCAGGTTGAGGGGCGGGCGAATGCGGTATGTGATCATCGGGGCGGGGGCTGTCGGGCAGGCGCTGGCGGCGGAATACGACCTGGCGGGGATCGACTATCTCCTGATCGGACGCGGCGCGCAGCTTGACCACCTGCGGGCGCACGGCCTGACCTATGTGCGCCCCTCGGGCACGCGGACGGTGCCGCTGAAGGTGGCCGCCGACACCGACCTGACCCGGGACGACATCCTTATCCTGACGGTCAAGACGCAGGATGTGGAGGGCACGACCGCCCATTGGGCCGACCTGCCGGTCGCGGGCGGTGGCGTTGCCGCCGATCTGCCGCTGGTCACGCTTCAGAACGGGCTGGAGGCCGAACGCATCGCCGCGCGGCGCTTCTCGAAGGTCTATGCAGCCAGCATCCTCGTTCCGGCGGTGTTCGTGGATACGGGCAAGGTCACGGTCCGGTCCGGTCCGCAACTGGCCTCGGTGGTGGTGGGGCGGTATCCCGAAGGCACGGACGCCACGGTCGACCGTATCGTGGCGGACCTGACCGCCGCCAATTCCCTGGCCGAGGCGCGCCCCGACATCACCCGCTGGAAAGCAGCCAAGCTGCTGCACAATGTCCGAAACGCGCTGGAACTCTTCTCCGGCGACCCCACCGACGCCGCCCGCCACATCACCGACGAGGCGCGGACCGTCCTGGAAGCCGCAGGCCTGGCCCCGGCAGAGCGGGACGAGCGAAAGGTCGACATTTCGGGCTGGAAGGTAATGCGCGGTGCGGATGACGAACCCACCGGCCAATCGACCTGGCAAAGCTTCACCCGCGGCGCGCGGAGCGAGGTCGATTACCTGAACGGCGAAATCGCCCGCCTGGGGATGATGCACGGCGTGCCGACGCCGTGGAACCGGGCGGTGCAACGGCTGGCGGCGCGGTTGGCCGCCTCGGGCGGGGCGCCGGGCGATCTCGATTTGAACGAACTGACGCACGCCGCGCGCGCCGCCTGATCCCATCACGCCAAAGGTGCCCCCCATGACCCATGTTCTTCCCGGACCGCTTGTGTCGACCGATTGGCTGGCCCGCCATCTGGACGATGTCGTCCTCTTGGACGCGACCTTCACCCTGCCGGGGGCGGACCCCGACGCAGCGGCGCTCTATGCCGCCGGGCACATTCCGGGGGCGCGGTTCTTCGACATCGACGGCATCGCGGACCCCGCCTCCGCCCTGCCCCACATGATCCCCGCCCCTGCCGACTTCACACGCGTCGCGGGGCGGCTCGGCATCGCGGATGGGGCTCCGGTCGTCGTCTATGACGCTGCGGGCCTAATGTCGGCGGGGCGGGCGTGGTGGACATTGCGGCTGTTCGGGCACACCAATGTGGCGGTGCTGGATGGTGGCCTGAAGGCATGGCGGGCCGAGGGGCGGCCCATCACGACCGAACCGCCCATCCCCGCCGAGGCCACATTCACCCCCAACCTGAACCCGAACCTGATCGCCGACCGCGCGGCGGTGCTGGCCAATCTTGACCATCCCACGGCGCAGGTCGTTGACGCCCGCAGCGCCGAACGGTTCGAAGGGCGCGTGCCCGAACCCCGCGCGGGTCTTCGGTCGGGGCACATCCCCCACAGCCGCAACCTGCCGTTCAACGCCCTGTCCGATCCGGCCACGGGCAAGGTTCTGCCGCCCGAGGCGCTGCGCGACCGGTTCGTGCAGGCGGGCGTCGATCTGGACCGGCCCATCATCACCTCTTGCGGGTCGGGGGTGACGGCGGCGGCGCTGGCCTTCGCGCTGGCTCTGCTGGGCCGGGACGACGTGGCCGTCTATGACGGATCGTGGTCCGAATGGGGCCAAGGCACCGACACGCCCGTGGCCACCGGCCCGGCGGACGCCGTATGACGGACGCGCTGTTCACCGCCCTCGCCGCCGACTTCGGGCCGCGATTCTCCACCTCGCCCGCGCTGCGCGATCAGCATGGCGGCGGCGAGGCCTGGCACAGCGTGGCCCCGCCCGACGCCGTGATCCACGCCCAAAGCACGGAGGAGGTCGCCTCGATCCTGCGCCAGTGCCACGCGGCGGGGGTGCCGGTCGTCCCCTTCGGCGCAGGCACCTCGCTTGAGGGACAGTTGACGGCGGTGCGGGGCGGCATCTCGGTCGATCTGACGCAGATGGACCGCGTTCTGCGCGTCAGCGCCGAGGATCTGGACTGCACCGTTCAGGCGGGCGTCACGCGGGAGGGGCTGAACACCCATCTGCGCGATCAGGGCCTGTTCTTTCCCATCGACCCCGGCGCGAATGCCACACTGGGGGGCATGGCGGCCACCCGCGCCTCGGGCACCAGCGCCGTCCGCTATGGCACCATGCGCGAGGTGGTGCTGTCACTGAAGGTCGTCCTGCCCGATGGCGAGGTGATCACCACCGCATCCCGCGCGCGCAAATCCGCGGCCGGATATGATCTGACACGCCTGTTCGTCGGGTCCGAAGGCACCCTTGGCATCATCACCGAAGTGACGCTGCGCCTGTTCGGCATTCCGCAGGCCATCTCGGCCGCCCTTTGTCATTTCGACGACATCGACGCGGCGGTGGCTGCGGCGACGATGGTCACCCAATTCGGCATTCCCGTCGCCCGCATGGAATTGATGGATCGCGACCTGATCCGCATGGTGAACGAGGCGTCGGGCCTGTCGCTGCCCATCGCCGACACGCTGGCGTTCGAGTTCCACGGCTCGGACGCCGGCGTGGCCGAACAGGCCGAACAGGTGGGGGACATCGTGGCCGATTGCGGCGGACAGGGGTTCGAGGCGGCGACCGACGCCCCGTCCCGCGCGCGCCTGTGGAAAGCGCGGCATAACGCTTGGTATGCCGTGGTCGGAACACGTCCGGGCGCGAAAGGCTGGTCCTCGGATGTATGCGTGCCGGTGTCCGAACTGGCAGGCGCCGTTCGGAAGGCGCGGGATCTTCTGGCCACCTGCCCCGTTCCCGCCGCCATCCTCGGTCATGTGGGGGATGGCAACTTTCACATCGTCTTCGCCCTCGACGTGACCGACCCCACCGAGATCGCCGCCGTCAAGGCCGTCAACACCGCTCTGGTCGCTCACGCTTTGGCCGTAGGGGGGACCTGCACGGGCGAGCATGGGGTCGGCACCGGCAAAATCGGCTATCTCGCCCAGGAATACGACCCCGCCGCCTTACGTCTGATGGCAGCGCTGAAGCACGCGGTGGACCCGAAGGGCATCATGAATCCCGGCAAGATCCTGGCGTGAAAACGCTGTAACCGGCCGGACACGCCAGTTTCACCCCACCCGGCACTCTTTCCAGTCAGACCGCGCCCCCCCGCACGACACGTGCCCCCAACCCCCGGCGCAACATATGTGGCACACCGCGTTCGCCTCGCCATTCGGGCTATCCACAGTGGGGGCTTTTATGTTCCGGCGATCACCCACCCCACGCGATCACGCTGCGGAAAACACGGGCAAGCCATGTGCGGAACCTGATGCCCATATCGACCGGAACGTTCAACCCCACCCAGAAAAACTACATTCCCACCCTGTCGAAAAAGCCGGAAAGCCGTGGTGCGGGCGACCGGACTCGAACCGGTACGCCGAAGCAAGGGTGTTTAAGACCCTAGTGTCTACCATTTCACCACGCCCGCATCGCGCCAGTCCTAGGGTGGGCAGCCCCGCCGGTCAATGAAAGAACCGCACTCCGCCTTCAGTTACGATCATATCCAGACGCTGATCATGGATGTCGGTGGGAACCTCCGCGACCTCCTGCGCCGCCAACGCAAAGCCCAAGGCGGTCACCGGCCCCGCCGCCCGCAAGGCCTGAATCGTCCGGTCGTAAAACCCGCCGCCATACCCCAGGCGGTATCCCCGCCTATCAAAAGCCAGAAGCGGCACGATCACCACCTGCGGCACAAGCCAGTCGCCCGAGGCAGGGGCCACCGTCCCCAGCGGCCCCTTCACCAGATCCGCGTTTGGATGCCACGCCCGAAACCGCAGCGGGCGGGCCGGTCCATCGATCACCGGCACCGCCACCGGCCCGTCATGCGCCGTCATCGCCGGCACGGGGTCGGCCTCATGTCCGATCGGCAGATATCCGGCCAACCGCTGCCCGCGAAACCCCTCCAACGCCCGAACCAGCGCCAGGGATGCCGCCTCGCGCCCGGCCGCCGCCGCCCGCGTCGCCCGGGCCGCCTGCCGCGCGGCGTCCTTCACAGCAGGATCACCGTCGCCAGCCCCAGAAAGGCGAAGAACCCCACGACATCCGTCAACGTCATCACGAAAGTCCCAGAGGCCAAGGCCGGATCCAGCTTCAGCTTGTTCAACCCGATCGGCACCAGAACCCCGGCAAAGGCCGCCACAGCCAGATTGATGATCATCGCCATGGCGATCACCGCCCCCAAGAGCGCGCTGCCGCCATAAAGAAACACCCCCGCCAATCCCATGATCAACGCAAACAGCAGGCCGTTCAGCACCCCGACGATCACCTCCCGCCGCACCACGCGCGGCGCGTTCGAAGAGGTCAGATCCCGCGTGGCCAGCGCCCGAACCGCCACGGTCAGCGACTGCGTCCCCGCATTCCCGCCCATCGACGCGATGATCGGCATCAACGCCGCCAGAACCACGATCACCGAAATCGTCGCCTCGAACTGCGAAATGACCCACGCCGAAATGTTGGCGGTTAATAGGTTCACCAGCAGCCAAGGCGTCCGCGCGCGCAGCGTTTCTCGCACACTGTCGGAAATGGCGCTTTCGTCGCTCACACCGGCGAGGCGCAGGATGTCCTCCTGATGCTCCTCATCCAACACGTTCATCGCGTCATCAATGGTGATCACCCCGACCAACCGCCCGTCCCCGTCGACCACCGGGGCCGAGATCAGGTGATACTGGTTGAACTGATAAGCGACCTCGGCCTCTGGATCCTCGGGATGAAATGTCCGAAAGCTTTCTTCCGACAGGGTCCGCAGCCCCACATCCCGGCGCGACGACAGAATGCGCCCCAGCGTGACATAGGCCACCGGTTTCATCCGCGGATCGACAAGGATGACGTGATAGAATTGCTCGGGCAGCCATTCGGCCTCGCGCAGGAAGTCGATCGTCTCCCCCACCGACCAATGTTCAGGGGCGATCACCGTCTCCCGCTGCATCAGACGACCGGCGGAATATTCGGGATAGGTCAGTGCCCGCTCCACCGCGACGCGGTCCACACGGTCCAGGGCATCCAGAATGACGGCGTGCTGCGGCGGATCAAGGTCTTCAAGAATGTCCACCACGTCGTCGGTGTCCAACTCGCGCACCGCCTCGGCCAGAACTTCCGGCGCCAGCGTCTCGATCACCTCCTCCCGGATCGAATCGCTGATCTCCGACAGGACCTCCCCATCCAGATTCTGCCACAACTTCAACAGGTCGCGCCGTTCCTCGGGGCTGATCTGCTCCAGAAGGTCGGCCGCGTCGGCCGGATGCAGCCCATCCAGTTCCGCAGTCAGCCGTGGCACGTCGCCCGCCTCCACCGCGTCCAGGATCGTATCGACACGGCGCTCCGTCAGACCCTCGTCCTCATGTGCCCGAAGGTCTGTTTCCGTCATGCTGCCACTCCGTTCCGGTATTCATCGCCAGTTGGAGGGTTTAGTGTAACCGCAAAATAAAGCGAGGGGCGAGATGGATATCCTGCTGGGCCAAGTGGTGCATTTCACAGACAGCCCGTTGCGTGGCGGCACCGCTCAGGTGCACGAGGCGGTGGCGATCGACAACGGCCTGATCCACGCGGTCGGACCCGCCGCCACCCTGCGCGCGGCCCATCCGCGCGCCCGCGTCACCGATTACGGCAGCGATCTCATCTCGGCCGGATTCATCGACTGCCACGCCCATTTCCCGCAAACCGCCATCATCGCAAGCTGGGGCAAACGGCTGATCGACTGGCTGAACCGCTATACCTTCCCCGAGGAGATGCGCCTCGCCGACCCCGCCTATGCGACCACCATCGCCAACCGCCACCTCGATCTCGTCACCGCCCACGGCACGACCAGCGTCTGCACCTACGCCACCATCCATCCCCACAGCGTCGATGCCTACTTCCGCACCGCCCAAACCCGCAACATGCGCGTCTGGGCCGGGCGCACCGCCATGGACCGCAATGCCCCCGATGGCCTGCGCGACACGGCCGAAACGGCCGATCGGGACACCCGGCACCTGATCGACCGCTGGCACGGGGTGGACCGCCTGTCCTGCGTCATCACCCCGCGCTTCGCGCCCACCTCCACACCGGACCAACTCGAAGCCCTCGGGGCCGTCTGGCGCGATCATCCCCACTGCCTGATGCAAACCCACCTCTCCGAACAGACGGATGAGGTGGCTTGGGTCCAATCCCTCTTTCCCGATGCGCGCGATTACCTCGATGTCTACGAACGGTTCGGCCTGATCGGCCCCGGCGCGGTCTTCGGCCATGCCATCCACCTCACCCCCCGCGAACGCGCCCGCCTGATCGAGTCGAACTCCGGCGTCGCCCATTGCCCCACCTCCAACACCTTCATCGGCTCCGGCCTCTTCGACATGACGCTTGCCCGTCAGGGTCTCCGCGTGGGTCTCGCCACCGACACCGGCGGCGGGTCCAGCTTCTCCATGCTTCGCACCATGGCCGCCGCGTATGAGATCGGACAGCTTCGCGGCGACCCCCTCCACCCCTCGGCCTTGTGGTGGCTCGCCACCGGCGGCCCCGCCGAAACCCTGCGGGCGGGCCATCAGATCGGCAACATCGCCCCGGGGATGGAGGCCGACCTTGTGGTCGTGAACCTCTCCTCCACCCCCGCCATCGCCCAGGCCCACGGCCACGCCTCCGACATCTGGCAGGCCGCCTTCCCGACGATCATGATGGGCGACGACCGTGCCATACGCGCGGTCTGGACCAATGGGCGTCAGGTCGGATTGTCCCCCCGCACCGTCACCTGAACCACCCCCTTCACGTCGTTCATCCAACGCAGGTGAACAAGGTTGCGGTCGCTGCCCTTCTCCACCTCGATCCAAGGTGCCGGGATCTGCACACCGCCGCCCGCATTGGTGATCGGCCCCTCCGCCACCACGGCGGACACGTTGCGCGCCCGCGCCCCGAAGGGCAGGAAGGCCCCCGCATTGACCACCCAGGTGTTCGCCGCCGTGTTCTGCGCATGGCGCACCGTAACGGGGCTGAACGTGCTCTGGATCACCCCGTTGAACGTGTTCGATTCGAACATCGTGTTCCGCATCCGCCCATGATCCAGCTCGGCATAGGAGGTGTCGACCATCTCCACGCGCCCCACCTCGCAATTGACGGTGCGGAACGCATTGCCCATCACACTCAGCCCGTTGATGAAATGGCCCGGCCCCCGCGGCGTCACCACCAACCATCGAAAGAACGTCCCCGTCCCCGACGCCATGAAGACGTTGCCGGTGATCGTCAGCCCGCCGAACGAAAACTGGCTCTCGAATTTCGGGTTCGCATCATGCTCGTTCGTCCACTCGATGAAACAGTTGTCGACATAGTTTCCCGTGAACAGCGTCTTGGCGTTGATCTCCGTCAGAACCAGACCGGCCCGGCGCACCCCCACCTCCTCATCGTCCCCGTGAAAGAAGTGGTTGCCGATGAACATGTGCCCCGATCCCTTGACCACACCGAAATGGGCAAACCGGACGATGCGGTTGTCGCGCAACTTCGCGTCGTTGGCATTCACGTTCAACGCGATGGTCGTGCGTGCCGGAACCTTCACATCCTGCTCGTTCGACAGAAATTGCGTCTCGTCGATGATCAGGCCCTGACAGGCCAACCCGATGGAGGTGATGCCGCGATCCTTGGGCCGGTTGATCACGCTCTGCGCCATGCGGAACACGCTTCCGGTGATGGGCAGCATGACGGCGCTGGCAAACCCGTTGCACTGCACCTCCACATCCGTGATCTCGAACTTCGAGTTCTTGGAGAACCCTGAGAAGTCCAGCACATACTGATACCGCTCGAAGGTCAGCGTCCGCGTCCCCGCAAGGCTGCCCGGCGGAACCGACAGCTCCAGCGTCCCCGACCCCGCATCCACACCGCGCACGTAAACCTCGCGCCCGATCCCGGCCCCCGACACGCGCGACCCCACGGCGATGCTGGCCGCATTCGCCACATTGGTCAGCCGCATCGGCTGCGACGGCGTAAAGGTCGCGACCGACCGCACCACCGCCGTCTGCCACGCGGGCCCCTCGACGGCGTTCAGCTGCCCGTTGGTCAGAACCCGGCGCTGCTCGAACTGCGTCATCCCGGCCAAACCCGCCACATCTATCGGCTCCGGCACGTCCACACGGCGCCCCGACAGATCCAGCGTCACATGCCCCGTGTAATAGAACAACGCCTGCAGCGCCTTGCGAAACCCCTTATAGGGATCGCCGAACGCCGCCGTATAGGTGTCCAGATCAAAGTTGCGCGTGCAGGACAGGCGCACATTCTCGGCCATCGTCAGGCGGCCCTCGAACTGCACGCGCGAATTCAACGTCAGGTTCGACCCGATGCGATACGTGCCCGCCGACACGAACACCCGCCGATCCCCGGCCGCGCGGTCCGCCGCCACGAACGCCGCCGCATCGTCAGCCTTCCCATCACCCACCGCGCCGTAATCGCGCACATCCACGATATCCATCATGTCGCGCTGAAAAAACGAGGTGACATCCTCGATGACGATGTCGTCGATCCGAACCACCCCGCCATTGGACCCCGTCAGATCCAGCCCGAAATGGCCATAGGCGGGCACCGTCCCCCACACCATGTCCACACCCGTGCGCCGGCCCGATCCGATGATGGCCGACACCTCCACCACCTCCCCATAACGGTTCAGCGCCACCGACCGCGCCGTCACCGGCACATCCACCGCCTGCCCGGACGTGTTCCCGGCCCAGGCCGCAATCCGCACCGACGGAAAGGCCCCCGCCACGCATTTCACCCGCGCGGTCACCCGCAGATACAGGCCCGGCTGCATCGGAACCTGCTGGAAACACCGCACCTTCTGAACCGAATTCTGCTTCACCAGCTCCATGCAGCCGTCGAAATCCTGATCGGCGGGCACGAAGGCGGCGTTCGACTGCCCGGCATAACTGCCCTGCCCCGGTCGCCCATCCTCGCGCGACCACAGGTTCAGCCCTTCGGAAAAGGCCGGCGGCATCAGCACCAGACCCTCGGTAATCGCCTTGTTCATGGGTATCCTCGCCTCGCTAGGTTGCGGGCAGGATTAACTTTGGCGGTTTAACGCCCCCTCAGGCCACCGTGCGGAGGGGGCGCAACATCACGCCAACTCGCCGCGCAGCGCCGCTTCGATCAGCGCCACCGTCTCATCCACACCATAAAGCGCGACGAACCCGCCGAACCGCGGTCCTTCCGAAGCCCCCAGAAGCACCTCATACAGCGCCTTGAACCAATCGCGCAGCGGCTCGAACCCATGTTCCTTGCCCACGGCAAAGACCATCGTCTGCAACGCCTCCGCGTCCAGCCCCCCGTCCCAGACCTTCAAACGGCCCAGAAGATCCTCCATCGCCCCCTGCTCCTGATCGGTCGGCAAACGGAATTGCCGCGTCGGCGCCACGAAATCGTTGAAATACCGCACGGCAAACCCCGCCGCCGCATCCAGATCGGGATTCCCCTCGGGCGACGCGTCGGGCGCATAGCGACGGATGAACCCCCACAACCCGGCCTTGTCCTTCGCCGCCGACACCGACGCAAGGTTCAGCAGCATCGCAAACGGCACCACCATCTTCGATTCGGGCGGGTTTCCGTTGTGGATGTGGAACACCGGATTATCGACCCGCTTGGCATCGTCCTGCGTGGCATAGGCGCGCAACTGCTGGTGATACTCGTCCACCGCCTTCGGAATGACGTCGAAATGCATCCGCTTCGCCGTCTTCGGCTTCAGATACATGAAATAGGCCAACGACTCGGTGGAGGCGTAGGTCAACCATTCATCGATCGTCAGCCCGTTGCCTTTCGACTTGGAAATCTTCTCGCCGTTCTCATCCAGGAACAATTCATAGGTGAAATGCTCCGGCTTCTTCCCACCCAAAATCTCACAAATCCGGTCATAGATCGGCGTATTGGTGGAATGGTCCTTGCCATACATCTCGAAATCCACGTCCAGCGCCGCCCAGCGCGCGCCGAAATCGGGCTTCCATTGCAATTTCACATTGCCGCCCGTCACCGGCAGCGTCGTCTCCACCCCGTTCTCGTCGTCGAACGTGATCGTCCCCGCCTCGGCGTTCACCGCTTTCAACGGCACATACAGCACCCGCCCCGAGGTCGGCGAAATCGGCAGAAAGATCGAATAACTCTGCTGCCGCTCCTCGCGCAAACTCGCCAGCATCACCTTCATCACGTCGTCATACCGCGCGCAGGCCCGCAGCAACACCTCGTCGAACTGCCCCGAGCGATAGAATTCGGTGGCCGAGATGAATTCGTAATCGAACCCGAACGTGTTCAGAAACCGCCGCAACATGGCGTTGTTGTGATCCCCGAAACTGTCATGCGTCCCGAACGGATCGGGCACCGAGGTCAGCGGCCGCTGCAGGTTCTCGCGCAGCATCTCCTGCTCCGGCACATTATCCGGCACCTTCCGCATCCCGTCCAGATCGTCGGAAAAACATACCAACCGCGTCGGAATGTCCGAAATGATCTCGAACGCCCGCCGGATCATCGTCGTCCGCGCGACCTCCCCGAATGTGCCGATATGCGGCAACCCGCTGGGGCCATAGCCGGTCTCGAACAGGACATGGCCCTTCTCCGGCCCCTTTTCGCCCACCCGTTTCAAGATCTTGCGCGCCTCTTCGAAAGGCCAGGCTTTGGAGGTCATCGCAGCATCGCGAAGGGCGGACATGGGCATTTCCCCGAAATCGAACCGGCGGCCCCATGCCGCCGCACCCCGCGGGGTCTATTGCCCACACGCCCTCAGGTCAATAATCTAGGGCCAAAAGAAGGACGCTCCCCGTGGAAGACAGCATTCCCTCCCTCACCCAACCCGACGCCCTCGTGGCGGTCATGATCGCCATCTCCGCCTCCCATGGTCGGGCGGAGGTGTCCGAACTCGTCGCGATCAACCAGATCGTCAACCACCTACCGGTCTTCGCCGATTACGACCTTGACCGGATTCCACGCGTGGCCAATATCGTCTACGATCTTTTCCGCGAAGAGGAAGGCCTCGACGCCCTCCTCGCCCTCATCCGCGTGGCGGTGGCCGAACACATGTACGAAACCGCCTATGCCCTCGCCTGCGACGTGGCAGCGGCGGACGGCCACCTCTACCAATCCGAACTCCGCCTTCTCGAGGAAATCCGCGAAGAACTCCGCCTAGACCGCCTCCACGCCGCCGCCATCGAACGCGGCGCACGGGCGCGGCATATGGCGGGGTAAGGCGACCCGCCATCCGTCCCAACTAGAGCGAGCGACCGGCATTCCGGCATGGCAGGCGCTCGCCGATCTTCGTACGCCCGTCAGGATGAACTGCCATCATTCCAAGGCAGCCTACCCCACCCAATTCTCGATCAACCGGCTCTGCAATATCCGCGCCCCCCGCGTCCAGGCGGCCCCGCCCACCGGGCGCGCCTCCTCGTCCGCCGCCAGTGCCGCGCGGCGGGGAAGGTCCGCCGCAATGATCGCGAACACCCGCTCTGTCCCGCCCGCCTCGACATATCCCGCCAGCGCCGAGGTGAAGTTCAGCGTCCCGGTCTTGGCCTTGATCCGCACGCGGTCCGACAACCGCTCCACACCTGCCGCGTCGAACAGACCTTCGTCCTTCAACAGCCCACGCAGATACCGCCCCGTGGCATCGCCTTGCGCCCGCGCCAGCGCCGCCACCATCTGCGACGGCGCCACGCGCGACGCACCGCTAAGTCCCGAATGGTCGCGCAGATCCATCCGCGCCCCATATTTCGCGGCCAGCCAGGCGCTCATCGCCGCCCCAGATGCCGCCAGCGATCCTTGGCGTGAGGCCGAAAGCCCCACCGCCTCCGCCGTCATGTTGTTGGAAAACTTCAGCATGTCGCGCAGAATCTCGGTCAGCGGCACACTCGCCCGCGTTGCCAGAACCGCCCCCTGCGGCGCGCTGCGGGTGACCACCGGCTCGGGCAGGCTCACCCCCCGTGCGGCGGCCAACCAGCGGAACACCTCGGCGGTATAGGCGTCGGGCTGGCGCACGGGCAACCACCGGTTCCCCCCGCGCCCCACTGCAGAGGATGCGACGGTCCAATTGTCCACCCCCGCCCCACCGCTATAGGTGTAGACGGGCGAGCTTCGCCCCACGACCCGCACGCGCGCCATCGTCACAGGCGGAACCACCCGCCCCGACCGCGCATCCAGCGACGCCCCGCCCCCCCCGGCCCCCCATGAGAAATACACCCGGTTGAAGTTCAGGTTCAGCCCCGACACCGTGGCATTGTAATTGGCATGGACCGGCTGACCGGCGTCAATCCGGTCGATCAGGGGCAACGCGCCGCCATAGGCATAGAATCGCCCCGTCACGCCCCGCACCCCGCGCGCAGCCAGATCCGCCGCCATCGCGGCCAACCCGTCCGTGTCCAGCGACGGATCGCCCCCGCCGACCAGCCACAGATCCCCCTGCACCACACCGCCCGACACCGGGCCGGAGGCCATGACCAACGTCTGGAACCGGTGCCCCGCCCCCAGCCGGTCCAGCGCGTAAAGCGCGGTCATCGCCTTCGCGGTCGAGGCCGGCGGCAGCGCGGCATCCCGCCCCTCGATCAGCGTCCCGCGGCTATCCGCCACGGCATAGGCCACCTCGCCCGACAACCCCGCCCGCGCCACCAGCGCATCCGACGCGCCCGAGCTTCCGATCCGCACCGGCGGACGGATGGAGCTTTCGGGCGCCCCCGCGCATCCCGGAACCGCCGTCAACGCGGCCAGCCCGCCCATCATAATCCGTCTGGAAATCATCATCCTGCGCTCCTGCATCTATCCCCAATCCCCCCGCGCCCGAATGGCGGTGGACGAATCCCCGCTCATCGGCAAATCGGCAAAGGCCCAGGCGGGCACATTCGCCCCCACCAACGCCCGGGCACCCACCTGCGCCCCGGCAAAACTTCGCGCCGCGGGCCCCGCGCGTCCCCGCACTCCCCAGCCGGGCCGCGCCAGAACCCCGACCCGCACATGGGTCATGATCCAACGCCAATCATCCCAACGATGCAACTGCGCCAGATTGTCCGCCCCCATCAACCACACGAAGGTCACCCCCGGATAGCGTCGCATCAGCGCGCGCAGCGTGTCGGCCGTGTGCCGCGTGCCCAGCCGCGCCTCAAGGTCCGTCACCTCCACGCGCGGGTCGTCCATCACGCACCGCGCATGGGCCAACCGTTCGGGCATGGGACGCGGTCCCCGCGCCTTCAGCGGGTTGCCGGGCGACACCAGCCACCACACCCGATCCAGCCCGAACCGCCGTATCGCCTGCCGCGTGATATGCACATGCCCCGCATGGGCGGGATCGAACGATCCCCCCAGAAGCCCGATCACCATGCCCCGTGTCGCGATTGGCCAGCCCTGCACGTCACCCCCCGGAATGTGCGGACCTCTGCAAACCACCCCTTCATTGCCCTTGTCCAGCGATATCGCTACAAGGGCCCCAAAATCCCTTAACCGACGGAGCATCCCCGTGGCCTCGTATCAATACGTCTATCACATGGATGGCGTCTCCAAGACCTATCCCGGCGGCAAGAAAGTGTTCGAGAACATCCGCCTGAACTTCCTGCCCGGCGTCAAGATCGGCGTCGTCGGCGTCAACGGCGCCGGTAAATCGACGCTGCTGAAGGTCATGGCCGGCCTCGACAAGGACTTCCAGGGCGAAGCCTGGGCCGCCAAGGACGCCCGCGTGGGCTACCTGCCGCAGGAACCGCAGCTCGACGAATCCCTCGACGTGCGCGGCAACGTCATGGAAGGCGTGGCCGGCAAACGCGCGATCCTGGAACGTTACAACGAACTCGCCATGAACTACTCGGACGAAACCGCCGAGGAGATGGCCACCCTTCAGGACCAGATCGACGCCCAGAACCTGTGGGAACTGGACAACACCGTCGACATCGCGATGGAGGCCCTGCGCTGCCCGCCCGATGACGCCGACGTCTCCACCCTGTCGGGCGGGGAACGCCGCCGCGTCGCCCTGTGCAAGCTGCTTCTGGAAGAGCCGGACATGCTGCTTCTGGACGAACCGACCAACCACCTTGACGCCGAAACGATCGCCTGGCTGCAAAAGCACCTGATCGAATACAAGGGCACCATCCTGACGGTCACCCACGACCGCTACTTCCTCGACGACATCACCTCGTGGATCCTGGAACTGGAACGCGGCCGCGGCCTGCCGCACGAAGGCAACTACTCCTCCTGGCTGGAGGCGAAGGCCAAACGGCTGGAGCAGGAGGCCCGCGAGGACAAGTCCAAGCAGAAAGTGCTGGAAAAGGAACTCGAATGGATCCGCGCCGGGGCAAAGGCACGTCAGGCGAAGTCCAAGGCCCGTATCTCGGCCTACAACAAGATGGCCGACGAATCCGTCAAGGAACTGGTCGGCCGCGCCCAGATCGTCATCCCCCACGGCCCGCGCCTTGGCAACAAGGTGATCGAGGTCGAGGGCATGTCCAAGGCAATGGGCGACAAGCAACTGATCGAGAACCTCTCGTTCACCCTGCCGCCGGGCGGCATCATCGGCGTGATCGGCCCGAACGGCGCGGGCAAATCCACCCTGTTCAAGATGCTGGTGGGGCAGGAACAGCCCGATACCGGCACCGTCTCGCTGGGTGACACGGTCAAGCTGGCCTTCGTGGACCAGTCGCGCGACAGCCTGAACCCCGAAGCCAATGTCTGGGAGGAAATTTCCGGCGGGGCCGAGATCATCGAACTGGGCGATGCGCAGATCAACAGCCGCAACTATGTCGGCTCGTTCAACTTCAAGGGCACCGACCAGCAGAAGAAGGTGGGCCTGCTGTCGGGCGGGGAACGCAACCGCGTCCATCTGGCAAAGCTCTTGAAATCGGGCGGCAACGTCCTGCTGCTGGACGAACCGACCAACGATCTGGACGTGGAAACGCTGCAGGCGCTGGAAGCCGCGATCGAGAATTTCGCCGGCTGCGCGGTCATCATCAGCCACGACCGCTTCTTCCTCGACCGTCTGTGCACGCACATCCTCGCCTTCGAAGGCGATGCCCATGTCGAATTCTTCGAAGGCAACTTCGAGGATTACGAGAAGGACAAGATCCGCCGCCTCGGTCCCGACGCGGCCAACCCCAAGCGTGTGAAGCACAAGAAGTTCACCCGCTGATACCGGCGGGGGCGGACATTTCGCCCCCTTGCCCGCGCGGATCACGCGGCCCTTGCGTGAATCACTTTTTATGCTACGATTCTTTCCGCGACGTTATTCTTTATCGATCTGTCCTTCACGGCCACAGCGACTCGATCTTGCTCTGACTTAGCCACGCCGTCGCATCCTGCGGACGGTCAAGATCAGGAGAACTCACGATGGCCAAAGGCACCGTGAAATGGTTCAACACCACCAAAGGCTACGGCTTCATCGCGCCGGAAGGCTCGAACAAGGACGTGTTCGTCCACATCACCGCCCTGGAACGTGCGGGCATCCGCTCGCTGGCCGATGGTCAGGCCGTGACGTTCGAAATCCAGTCCGGCCGTGACGGCCGCGAATCCGCGATCGACATCCAAGTCGATTGATTTCGGTCAGATCGAAGCGACAAAGGGCGGCCCTCGGGTCGCCCTTTTCCTTTGCCCCCGTCCGTGACAGACAGGGCCCGCAAGACAGGAGGCCCGCATGACCCGCCCGAACATCCTCATCCTGATGGTCGATCAGTTGAACGGAACCTTCTTTCCCGACGGGCCCGCCCCATTCCTGCATGCACCCAACCTGAAACGTCTGGCCGAACGCTCGGTCCGGTTCACCCAAACCTACACGGGCTCGCCGCTCTGCGCCCCGGCCCGCGCCAGCTTCATGTCGGGCCAATTGCCCTCGCGCACCCGCGTCTATGACAACGCGGCGGAATTTCAGTCCGACATTCCCACCTATGCCCACCACCTGCGCCGTGCGGGCTATCAGACCAGCCTCTCGGGCAAGATGCATTTCGTCGGCCCCGACCAGATGCACGGGTTAGAGGAACGGCTGACCACCGACATCTACCCCGCCGATTTCGGCTGGACCCCGGATTACCGCAAACCGGGCGAACGGATCGACTGGTGGTATCACAATCTCGGCTCCGTCACCGGCGCGGGCGTGGCCGAAATCACCAACCAATACGAATATGACGACGACGTGGCCCATCAGGCGACGCAGAAGCTCTATGACCTGTCGCGCGGGGCCGATGATCGCCCCTGGTGCCTCACGGTCAGCTTCACCCACCCCCATGACCCCTATGTCGCCCGGCGCAAATACTGGGATCTGTATGAGGGCTGCGCGGAAACCGAACCGCCCGCCGCCCTCTCCTATGACGACATGGACCCGCATTCCCAACGCCTGTGGGATGCCTGCGACTCCGATGCCACGCCCCTGACGGATGACATGATCCGACGCGCCCGCCGCGGCTATTTCGCCAACATCTCCTATGTCGACGACAAGATCGGTGAGATTCTGACGGTGCTGGAGGCGACGCGGCAGGACGCGATCATCCTTTTCACCTCGGATCACGGCGACATGCTGGGCGACCGGGGCCTGTGGTTCAAGATGAACTTCTTCGAAGGCTCCGCCCGCGTTCCCCTGATGATCGCCGCCCCCGGCGTGGCGGCGGGGCGCATCGACACCCCCGTCTCCACCATCGACGTGACGCCCACGCTCTGCGATCTGGCGGGCATCTCGATGGAGGGGGTGATGCCCTGGACCGACGGGACCAGCCTGCGCCCGGTCGCCTCGGGCATCCCGCGCGATCCCGTCCCGATGGAATACGCGGCCGAAGGCAGCATCGCCCCGCTGGTGGCCCTGCGCGAGGGACCGTGGAAATACATCCGCTGCGCCGCCGATCCCGACCAGCTCTACAACCTCGACACCGACCCGGAGGAGCGGGACAACCTCGCCCCCGCCAATCCCCCCGCCCTCGCCCGCCTGCGCGCGCTGGCCGACACCCGCTGGAACCTGTCGCAGTTCGACGCGCAGGTCCGCGAAAGCCAGGCCCGCCGCTGGATAGTCTATGAGGCGCTGCGTCAGGGCGGATACTACCCTTGGGACTATCAGCCCCTGAAAAAGGCGTCCGAACGCTACATGCGCAATCACATGGACCTGAACATCCTGGAGGAATCGAAGCGCTTCCCGCGCGGCGAATGACCGCCGCGCTCAGTCCTTGCGCGGCGTGCCGTAGGTCTGAAGCAGCTTTCCCTGCCCCATGAAGAACGCAAACAGCGCAATGGTCAGACCGAAGGTCTTGAAACTGACCCAGACCTCGGTCGAGAACATGCGCCACACCACCTCGTTCGCCAGCGCCAACGCAAAGAAGAACGCGCACAGCCGCTTGGTCAGGATCATCCACCCCTCGTGGCGCATCGGAATCGCTTCCTCCAGCACCAGCCGCAACCAGCTTTGCCCGCGCAGCAGGCCGATGCCTAGAAGGCCCCCGAACAGCAGATAGATCAGCGTGGGCTTGATCTTGAAGAACCGCTCATCGTTCAGCCAGACCGACAGGCCGCCGAACACCACCGCCATGACCACCGTCGCGATCTGCATCTTCGACAGCTTGCGGGTCAGCGCCCACAGGATCGCGGTGGTGATCACCAGCACCGGAATGAACGCCGCCGTCACGACGATGAACCCGTTGTAATCGGTCCCGCCAAAGGTGAAGACCCGATCCTTCATCAGGACATAGCCCACGAAGAAGGCAACGATCGGGCCCATTTCCAGAGTCATCTTCAGGGCGGGGTGTATCTTGCGTTCGCTCATAATCCGTCTTTATCCCATCTGGACCAGGATTGCCCCTGCGGCAATCCCGCCCATCAGCGCCACGCGCGCCGGTGTCGATCTTTCGCCCAGAATCAGCCATCCGATCAAGGCCGCAAACAGGGTGGAGGTTTCCCGCAGGGCCGACACCTCCGCAACCTTGCCGATACGCGTGCCCAGCATGATGCCGCCAAAGCTGACGATCCCCAAAATCCCGCCGATGGCCCCCCGCGACAACAGGGTCCGCATCCATGCGATCCCCCGTTCCCGCACGATCATATAGGTCGGAAAATCGACCGAGGTGAAGACGAACAGCCATAAAATAAACGCGAACGGATCCTGCCACAGCCGGATCCCCCACGCGTCATAGGTAGTATAGACGGCCACCGTCATCCCCGTGACCACCGCCCAGCCCAAGGCCGCGATCAGGGCGGGCCGGTTCAGCGGCGCCGCGTCCAGGTTCATCTTCGCCAGCCACAGGATCGACCCAGACAGAACCGCCACACCCAGCCATTGAACCGGCGCGTAATGTTCCGCCAGAAAGATCGCGGCGAACACCAGCGTCGCCAACGGCCCCGTGCCCCGCACCACCGGATAGACGACGGTATAAGCGCCCCGCTCATAGGCCATCGCCATGAAGAACTTATAGAAGAAGTGGATGCCCGACGCACCCAGCAGGATCAGCCACTCGCCCCCCTGCGGCCACGGAAACACGAACAGCGCCAGCGGCAGGGTATAGGCCAGAAGCCACAGGTCGATGCCCGCCCGACTGACCCAGGGATCGTGCCGCCCTTTCTGGATCGCGCCGAAACTGGCATGGGCCATGGCCGATGTCAGCGCCAATCCCATCGCGACATGCCCGCCAAGGGGTGTGCCGGCGATGGAATCGAGCCATTCGATCACGTCGTCTCAAGCCCCACGAGCGCGCGGGCGAAATCCTGCGGATCGAAGGGGGCCAGATCGTCTATCTGCTCTCCCACGCCGATCGCATGGATGGGCAGGCCGAACTTGTCGGCCAGCGCGACCAGAACGCCGCCGCGGGCGGTCCCGTCCAGCTTGGTCATCACAAGGCCCGACACATCGGCCAGCTTGCGGAACGCCTCGACCTGCGTCACCGCGTTCTGGCCCGTGGTCGCGTCCAGCACCAACAGCGTGTTGTGCGGCGCAGAGGGGTCCTTCTTGCGGATCACGCGGACGATCTTCGACAACTCCTCCATCAGGTCGGCGCGGTTCTGAAGACGGCCCGCCGTGTCGATCATCAGAAGGTCCGCCCCCTCCGCCTCGGCCCGCACCATCGCGTCATAGGCAAGGCTGGCCGGATCTGACCCCTCGGGCGCGGTCATGACCGGCACGCCCGCGCGCTGGCCCCAGATCTGCAACTGCTCCACCGCCGCCGCGCGGAACGTGTCGCCCGCCGCGATCACCACCGTCTTTCCGGCGGCGCGGAACTGGCTGGCAAGCTTGCCGATGGTCGTGGTCTTCCCCGCGCCGTTCACGCCCACCACCAGCACCACCTGCGGGCGTTTGGCGGCCAGCGGCATGGGGCGGGCGACGGGGTCCATGATCCGGGCGATCTCGGCGGCCAGCGCCTCGCGAATCTCGGTCGTGCCGACGCGGCGCCCGAACCGCCCCTCGGCGATGTTGGCGGCCACGCGAAGCGAGGTGTCGACCCCCATATCGGCGGCGATCAGAACCTCCTCCAGTCCCTCCAGCATCGCGTCGTCGAACACGCGCTTGGGCTCTTCGCCCAGAAGCCGGCCCAGAAGCCCCGGCTTTTCCGGCGGCGCGTCGGGGGGCTGGGGCGCATCCTCGACGATGGCCTCGATGCCTTCGCCCAGCTTGTCCGAGGAGCGCGTCATCCGCTCGCGGAGTTTACGGAAGAAGGATGCCATCGCTGCCTCGTGCCTTTGGATTGCTTTCAGGTAGAGAGTTCGGCGCGCAGGCGCAACGCCCCGTCAAAACAACTCGCCCTGCGACGGCTTGGGCGCGCGTGTCTTTTTCGGGACGCGCCCCGACAGGGTCAGCCGCCCGTCGTGAAATTCCGCCTCCAGCACGGCGGCCTTTTCGGCGGCGGCTTTCGACGTCACCACCTGCCCGTCGCCGCGAATCACGGCATAGCCACGGGCAAGGGTCTGGTGATGACCCAGCGTCACGCGCAGACGGTCCACCGCCTCCAGCCGGTCCGACAATCCCCGCAGGCGCGCCGTGGCCGACGCATCCAGCTGCGCGCCGACACCGGCCAGCCGCTCCCGCCCCCGAACGACATCGCGCGCGGCCTCGGCCATCGCCCGCGCCCGCGCCGGGGCCAGACGGGCGGCAAGGCCCGCCAGCCGCTCGGCCGCGCGTTCGTGCCGCAGGTCCATCCGGCCCTCCAGCGCACGGGCGCGGTCCGCAAGTTGCTCCCGCCCGCGCGCGGTCAGATCGGCCAGCAGGCGGGGCCGCAGATGCACCGCCAGTTCCGTCAGCCGCGCCCGCCGGTTGGACACGCCCACGCCCAAGGCCCCGTCCAGCTTCTCGGCCCAGCTGTCGAAACGCTGCACCGCCACCTGCATCAGGCTTTCGGGGCGCGGCAGCGCGCGGGCCAGATCGCGCAGGCGCTGGTCCCTGTGGGCGAAGGTGTTGGCGATGCACCGCGACAGCGCCGCCCCCCGCTGGTCCACCGCCGCCAGCAGATCGGCCCGCACCGGCACCGCCATTTCGGCCGCCGCCGTCGGCGTGGGCGCGCGACGGTCGGCGGCAAAATCAATGAGCGTGGTGTCCGTCTCGTGCCCGACGGCGGAAATCAGCGGGATGCGCGAGTCTGCCGCAGCCCGCACCACGATCTCTTCGTTGAAGCCCCAGAGATCCTCCAGCGAGCCGCCCCCCCGCGCCACGATCAGAAGATCGGGCTTCGGCATCCCGGCGGGCAGGTCGTTGAACCCGCGAATCGCAGCCGCAACCTCCGGCGCGCAGCGTTCCCCCTGCACGGCCACGGGCCAGATCAGCACATGGCGCGGAAAACGGTCGGCCAAGCGGTGCAGGATGTCGCGGATCACCGCGCCCGAGGGCGAGGTCACGACGCCGATCACTTCCGGCAGCCACGGCAGCGGCCGCTTCCGCGCTTCGTCGAACAGCCCCTCGGCAGCCAGCGCCTTGCGGCGCTTCTCCAGCATGGCCATCAGCGCACCGGCCCCGGCGGGGCGGATATCCTCGACGATCAGCTGGTATTTCGACTGCCCCGGAAAGGTCGTCATCCGCCCGGTGGCAATGACCTCCATCCCCTCCTCGGGGCGCACGGCCAGCTTGCCTGCCTGCCCCTTCCACGTGATCGCGGCAATGACCGAGCGGTCGTCCTTCAGGTCGTAATAGAGATGCCCCGAGGCGGGCCGCGACACGCGCCCGATCTCGCCGCGCACGCGCACCTGACCGAACTCCCCCTCGATCACGCGCTTCACCGCGCCCGACAGTTCCGAAACGGTGAAATCGTGGGCGTTGTCGTCGGGGGTCTCGAACAGGTCCATGCCAGCCTTCTTGCGGTTTATCGGACGGAACCCTAGAACGCGGGGGCGGAAAGGCCAAGCGGGGGCGGCGATGAACATTCTTATTCTGGGCAGCGGCGGGCGCGAACATGCGCTGGCTTGGGCAGTGAAGCAGAACCCCAAATGCGACCGGCTGATCGTGGCGCCGGGCAATGCGGGCATCGCGCAGATCGCCGAATGCGCCGCGCTCGATATCATGGACGGCGCGGCGGTGGCCGAGTTCTGCGGCGAAAACAGCATCGATTTCGTCATCGTCGGGCCCGAAGCGCCGCTGGCCGCCGGTGTGGCCGACGCCACGCGGGCCGCGGGCATCCTGACTTTCGGCCCCTCGGCCGCCGCCGCGCGGATCGAGGCGTCGAAGGCCTTCACCAAGGAACTCTGCGACGCGGTGAACGCCCCCACCGCCGGATATGCCCGCTTCACCAGCGCCGACCCCGCCCGCGCCTATGTCCGCGACCAGGGCGCCCCCATCGTCATCAAGGCCGACGGCCTGGCAGCGGGCAAGGGCGTGGTGGTCGCCATGACCGAGGCCGAGGCGCTGGACGCCCTCGACGACATGTTCGGCGGCACCTTCGGCGAGGCCGGTGCCGAGGTGGTGATTGAAGAGTTCATGGAGGGCGAGGAAGCCTCATTCTTTGTTCTGTCCGACGGCACCGACATCCTGCCCATCGGCACGGCGCAGGACCACAAGCGCGCCTTCGACGGCGACGCGGGCCCCAACACCGGCGGCATGGGCGCCTATTCGCCCGCCCCGGTCCTGACCGACGCGATCGCACAGGACGTTCTGGACAGGATCGTGGCCCCTTGCGTGGCCGAACTGGCCCGGCGCGGCACCCCGTATCAGGGGGTGATCTTCGTGGGGCTGATGATCAAGGACGGCGCGGCGCGGCTCGTGGAATTCAACGCCCGCTTCGGCGATCCCGAATGCCAGACGCTGATGATGCGCCTTGGCGCGCAGGCGCTCGACCTGCTTCTGGCCTGCGCCGAGGGGCGTCTGGCGGGCACGCCCGTCACATGGGCCGACGATCACGCGCTGACGGTGGTGATGGCCGCCGACGGCTATCCCGGATCCTATGCCAAGGGGACGGTCATCCGCGGGCTGGACGGCCTGCCCGAGTCCAGCCGCCAGATGGTGTTCCACGCGGGCACCGCCACGCGCGACGGCCAGACCGTCGCCACCGGCGGGCGGGTTCTGGCCGTGACCGCGCGCGGCGCGACGCTGGCCGACGCTCAGGCCGAGGCCTACCGCATGGTGGACGCCATCGACTGGCCGGACGGCTTTTGCCGCCGCGACATCGGCTGGCGCGCGCTCTGAACTTGCCCTCCCCTTGCGGGACCGCTAAGGGGGGCGCGTTATGTCCGGCAGCGGGGGGGACCATGCCACTTCTCGTCATGAAATTCGGCGGCACATCCGTGGCCGATCTGGCGCGCATCAAGAACGCCGCCGAAAAGGTTCGCCGCGAGGTTGAGCGCGGCTATGACGTCATCGTCATCGTCAGCGCGATGTCGGGCAAGACGAACGAACTTGTGGGCTGGGTCGAACAAACCTCGCCGTTGTTCGATGCGCGCGAATACGACGCGGTCGTCGCCTCGGGCGAAAACATCACCGCCGGCCTGATGGCGCTGACCTTGCAGGAAATGGACGTGCCCGCACGGTCCTGGCAGGGCTGGCAGGTGCCGATCAACACCACCTCGGCCCATTCCTCGGCCCGGTTTCTCGACATTCCGCGCACCAACATCGAGGCGAAATTCGCCGAAGGCTTCAAGGTCGCGGTCGTGGCGGGGTTTCAGGGCGTCAGCCCCGAAGGCCGCATCACCACGCTGGGCCGGGGCGGGTCGGACACCACCGCCGTCGCCTTCGCCGCCGCCTTCGATGCCGAACGCTGCGACATCTATACCGACGTGGACGGCATCTATACCACCGACCCGCGCATCACGTCCAAGGCGAAAAAGCTGGACCGCATCGCGTTCGAGGAGATGCTGGAACTGGCCTCCCTCGGGGCCAAGGTCCTGCAGACCCGCTCGGTCGAACTCGCCATGCGTTACAACGTGCGCCTGCGGGTTCTGTCCAGCTTTGAAGATACCGACGAAAACTCCGGCACGCTTGTCTGCGCAGAGGATGATATCATGGAATCGAAAGTCGTCTCCGGCGTCGCCTATTCCCGCGACGAGGCGAAGATCACCCTGTTCACGATCGAGGACCGGCCCGGCGTCGCCTCGGCCATCTTCGGCCCCTTGGCCGATGCGGGCATCAACGTGGACATGATCGTCCAGAACATTTCCGAAAAGGATTACGACGACGATCACCCCGGCGCGGTCACCGACATGACCTTTTCCTGCCCCATCAACCAGGTGGCGCGCGCGAAAAAGGCGATTGAGGATGCGGGCGCCCAAGGCCTGATCAAATACGACGAACTGATCATCGACGAGGATGTGGCCAAGGTGTCCGTCGTGGGCATCGGCATGCGCTCGCACGCGGGTGTCGCGGCCAAGATGTTCCGGGCGCTGTCGAATGACGGGGTGAACATCAAGGTCATCTCCACGTCCGAAATCAAGATTTCGGTTCTGATCGACCGGAAATATATGGAACTTGCGGTTCAGGCGCTTCATGATGCGTTTGAACTGGAAAAGGCCTGACCGGCCCTGAGGGGGCACATGCCGGAACGCAGCGACAGCGACAGCCGCAGACTTCTGCGGCGTCTGCGCGACAGCCTCGCCCTGCCCGGCCAAGGGCAGGACCGGCTGGACCGCATCACGCACCTGATCGCGGATTCCATGCGGTCCGAGGTCTGTTCGATCTATCTGTTCCGCGATCCCCAGACGTTGGAACTCTGTTCGACCGAAGGGCTGAACCCCGAATCCGTCCACAAGACCCGCCTGAAACTGGGCGAAGGGCTGGTCGGACAGGTCGCGCGTCTGGGCAAACCCTTCAACACCGACAATGCCCCCGCCGCCAAGGGTTTCCGCTATATGCCCGAAACGGGCGAGGAGGCGTATTGCGCCTTTCTGGGCGTGCCGATCCAGCGGGTCGGCGAACGGCTGGGCGTGCTGGTGGTGCAATCGAAGACCTCGCGCATCTATGCCGAGGATGAGGTGGACGCGCTGGAGGTAGTCGCCATGGTTCTGGCCGAAATGGCCGAGCTGGGCGCGTTCAACGGCGATGACACGATGGCCAACATCCACACCCATCCGGTCCTGTTCCGGGGGGGCGCAGGTCAGGAAGGCGCGGCCGAGGGCCATGTCTGGCTGCACGAACCCCGCGTCGTGGTCACCAACCCCGTGGCCGACGACCCGCTGACGGAAATCGAACGCATCCGCGACGCGGTCGCCCATCTGCGCGTTTCGGTGGACGATCTGCTGTCCGCTGCCGCACTGGACAAGGAACAGCGCCAGGTCCTCGAGGCCTATCGCATGTTCGCCCATTCGCGCGGCTGGCTGCGCCGGATGGAGGAGGACATCGCCCGCGGCCTGTCCGCCGAAGCGGCGGTGCAGAAGGAACAATCCATGGCCCGCGCCCGGATGGAAGCGGTGCCCGACGCCTATCTGCGCGACCGGCTGCACGATCTGGATGATCTGGCCAACCGCCTGCTGCGCATCCTGACCGGCCAGGGCCGCGACACGGGCGCCGACATGCCGGCCGATCCCATCCTGATCGCGCGCAACATTGGGCCGGCGGAACTTCTGGATTACGGGCGCAAGCTGCGCGGCATCGTGCTGGAAGAAGGGTCCGTCGGATCCCACGCTGCCGTGGTCGCCCGCGCGCTGGCGATCCCGCTGGTGATCCACGCCGACCGCATCACGACCGAGGCGCTGAACGGCGACCCGATCATGGTCGACGGCGATCAGGGCGTCGTGCACCTGCGCCCCGAGGAAACGGTCGCCCGCGCCTTCCGCGACAAGATCGCCATGCAGGCGCAGGCGCAGGAACGCTACACCTCCATCCGCGAATTGCCCGCGCGGTCGCGCTGCGGCACGGTGACGGCGCTGCACATGAATGCGGGGCTGATGGCCGACCTGCCTTCGCTGGAACATTCGGGGGCCGAACGTGTGGGCCTGTTCCGCACCGAACTGCAGTTCCTGACCCGCAACAAGATGCCCAAGCGCGAGGAGCTGGCCGCGATCTATTCCCGCGTCCTGGATGCGGCCAAGGGACGCGGCGTAACCTTCCGCACGCTGGATATCGGGTCGGACAAGGTCCTGCCCTACATGAAACCGCAGGATGAACCCAACCCCGCCATGGGGTGGCGCGCGATCCGCGTGGGCTTGGACAAGCCGGGCGTGCTGCGGATGCAGGTGCAGGCGCTGATCCGCGCGCATCAGGGGCGGCCCATGTCGGTGATGTTCCCCTTCATCGCCGAAGGGGCCGAGTTCCACGAGGCACGCGCCATCTTCATGGCGCAGGTGGAACGCGAACGCAGCCTTGGCCATGTCGTGCCGGACGATATCCGCATCGGCGCGATGCTGGAAACGCCCGCTCTGGCCTTCGCGCCGGAAAGCTTCTTTCGCGCGGTGGACTTCATTTCCATCGGCGGGAACGATCTGAAGCAGTTCTTCTTCGCCGCCGACCGCGAGAATGAACGCGTGCGGCGGCGGTATGACACGCTCAGCACCGCGTTTCTGGATTTCATCCGCCGCATCGTCGAACGGTGCGACGCCTCGGACACCCACCTGTCCTTTTGTGGCGAGGATGCGGGCCGCCCGATCGAGGCGATGTGCTTTGCCGCACTTGGCCTGCGCACCCTGTCGATGCGCCCCGCCTCCATCGGGCCGGTCAAGACCTTGTTACGACGCGTGGACCTGTCGGAGTTGCGCGATCTGATCGAGGCCGCCATGCTGCACGGCGATTCCGTGCGCCAGCCGGTCATCGAATGGCTGGCCACACAAGCTGCCGACTGATCGGCGCCGCCCCGCCCGCCCCCGGCCCCGCGTCGGTTGACCCTTGACCTTGCCGACGCGAGTCCCGAAACAGCACCCATGGCCAGCGCAATTCTCTCCATCGACCTTGACGCCATCGCCGCCAACTGGCGCGCGCTGGATCGCATGTCCCCCCGTGGCACCCAGACGGGGGCCGTGGTCAAGGCGGACGCCTACGGCCTTGGTGCCGGAAAAATCGCCCGCACGCTGGCCCAGGCCGGCGCCCGCCGCTTTTTCGTCGCCATGGCCCAGGAGGCGGAGGCCGTGCGCCGCGCCCTTGGCCCCGGCCCGCAGATCAACGTCTTTTCCGGCCACATGGCGGGCGACACGGACCTGATCCGCGATCTGGCGCTGACGCCGATGCTGAATTCGGTCGAACAGATCATGCGCCATGCCGAGGCGTTGCCCGGCCATCCCTTCGGCATCCAGCTTGATACCGGCATGAACCGTCTGGGGCTGGAGATGCCCGAATGGCAGGCCGTGGGACAGATGGTGCTGGATTTGGGGCCGGAACTGATCATGTCGCATCTGGCCTGCGCGGACGACCCCGACCACCCGATGAACGAGGCGCAACTGGCCGAGTTTCACGCGATGACCGAGGGCGCGGGCATCCCGCGCTCGTTGGCCGCGACGGGCGGGATCCTTTTGGGCGAACAATACCATTTCGAACTGACCCGCCCCGGCATCGGCCTTTATGGCGCGCGGCCATTCGACGGCGGCACCAATCCGCTGCGCCTGTCCCTGCCCGTGGTGCAGGTGCGCGAGGTGCGGGAAGGAGAGGTCGTCGGCTATTCCGGGACATGGCAGGCCGAGGGGCCCGCCCTCATCGCCACGGTGGCCGCGGGCTATGCCGATGGGCTGCCCCGCGCCCTGTCCGGCAACGCGACCCTGTGGCATGGCGATACCCCCTGCCCGCTGGTCGGGCGCGTGTCCATGGACCTGATCACCGTCGATGTCTCCCATCTTGAGGAGGTGCCGGAGGCCCTCGACATCCTCGGCCCCCATCAGACCGCCGACGCGCTGGCCGATGCGGCGGGCACCATCGGTTATGAAATCATGACCTCGCTTGGGTCCCGCTATCGTCGCGACTATATCGGAGAGGGTGCATGATCCTGACCGCCCCGCTGGCCGCCCTTGGCCGTCCCGTCCTGTCGCTTCTGGCCAGCATCGGGCGCATCACGATCTTTGCGGCGCAGGTCGTCAGCCATATCCTTCGCCCCCCCTTCTATCCGCGCGAATTCTTTGCGGCGGTGATGAATATCGGCTGGTTCAGCCTGCCGGTCGTGGGCATGACCGCGCTCTTCACCGGCGGGGCGCTGGCGCTCCAGATCTATGCCGGCGGTGCCCGCTATGGGGCGGAGGCGGCGGTGCCGTCCATCACCGCGATCGGCATGGTGCGCGAACTGGGTCCGGTTCTGGGCGGGCTGATGGTGGCCGCGCGGGTCGCCTCCTCCATCGCGGCCGAGATCGGGACCATGAAGGTCACCGAACAGATCGACGCGCTGACCACGCTGTCCACCAATCCGATGAAATATCTGGCCGTGCCCCGCGTCGTGGCCGCCGTCCTGGTGCTTCCGGTCCTTGTGGCCGTGGGCGACGCCATCGGCATCGCGGGCGGCTGGCTTGTGGGGGTCAACCGGCTGGACTTCAATTCGGCCACCTATATCAACAATACGGTCAACTTCCTGCAATTCTGGGATGTGGCCTCCGGTCTGGTGAAGGGGGCGGTGTTCGGCTTCATCATCGCGCTGATGGGGGTCTATCACGGCATGAACTCGGGCCGGGGCGCGCAGGGCGTGGGGGCCGCGACGAAATCCGCCGTGGTCGCGGCCTCGGTCCTGATCCTTGCGGCCAATTATCTGCTGACGGAAGTGTTCTTCGCCTCATGATCGAACTTCGGGACGTGCATAAGACCTTCGGGTCGAACCGGGTGCTGCAGGGCGTGAACCTGACCGTGCCCAAGGGGACCAGCACCGTCATCATCGGCGGGTCGGGCACCGGAAAATCGGTGCTGCTGAAATCCATCCTTGGCCTTGTCACGCCCGACAGGGGCACGATCACCGTGGATGGACAGGACGTGACGCAAGGCGACCGCGACGCCTTCCTTGCCCGCTTCGGGATGCTGTTCCAAGGCGGCGCGCTGTTTGATTCGCTGCGCGTGTGGGAAAACGTGGCCTTCCGCCTGCGGCAGGGTGCCACGAAACGTCCCAAGGACGAAGCCCGCGCCATTGCCATCGAAAAACTGCGCCGCGTGGGCCTGAAGGAACACGTGGCCGACCAGTTCCCGGCCGAGCTGTCGGGCGGGATGCAAAAGCGCGTCAGCCTGGCCCGCGCCATCGCGGCCGAGCCGGAGATCATCTTCTTCGACGAACCGACGACCGGTCTTGATCCCATCATGTCGGGCGTCATCAACGACCTGATCCGCGAGATCGTGACCGAGATGGGCGCGACCGCGATGACCATCACCCATGACATGACCTCCGTCCGCGCCATCGCCGACGATGTGGCGATGCTGCATGGCGGCATCGTGCGTTGGGCGGGCCCCATCGCCGATCTGGACGCCACCGACGATCCTTACGTCCAGCAGTTCATCCATGGCCGGGCCGAGGGGCCGATCGAAAGCGTGCGCTGATGGCCAAGGCCGCCGCCTTCACCTGCACGGCCTGCGGGGCCGCGCATTCCAAATGGGCCGGACGCTGCGACGCCTGCGGCGCGTGGAACACCATCGTCGAGGAAGCGCCCCTGTCCTCCGGCCCCAAGAAGGCGCTGGGGGCGGCGCGCGGCAAAGGCATCCTCCTGACCGATCTTGCGACCGAGGAGGCCCCGCCCCCCCGCGCCGCCTCGGGCATGGAGGAGCTGGACCGGGTCCTGGGCGGCGGTCTGGTGCCCGCCTCGGCCATTCTGGTGGGCGGCGATCCGGGGATCGGCAAATCGACCCTTCTGCTGCAGGCCACAGCCAGCTTTGCCCGGTCGGGGCTGAAATGCCTCTATATCTCGGGCGAGGAATCTTCGGCCCAGGTGCGGATGCGCGCGCAGCGGCTGGGTCTGGCGCAGGCCCCCGTGGCCCTTGGCGCGGAAACCAACCTGCGTGAAATCCTGACGACGCTGGACCGCGAACGCCCCGCGCTGGCGGTGATCGATTCGATCCAGACCATGTGGCTTGACAACATCGACAGCGCGCCGGGATCGGTCAGTCAGGTGCGCGCCGCCGCGCATGAACTGGTGACCTTCGCCAAATCGCGCGGCGTCGCGATCATCATCGTGGGCCACGTGACCAAGGAAGGCGCCATCGCCGGCCCCCGCGTGGTGGAGCACATGGTCGATACGGTCCTTTATTTCGAAGGGGAACGCGGCCACCAGTTCCGCATCCTGCGCGCGGTGAAGAACCGGTTCGGCCCGGCGGATGAAATCGGGGTGTTCGAGATGACGGGCGACGGCCTGGCGCAGGTCGCCAACCCCTCGGCCCTGTTCCTGTCCGAACGCGACAAGCCCGCCCCCGGCTCGGCGGTGTTTGCGGGGATCGAAGGGACGCGGCCCGTGCTGACCGAGATTCAGGCCCTCGTCGCCCCCTCCCCCCTCGGCACGCCCCGCCGCACGGTGGTGGGGCTGGATTCGGGGCGGCTGTCCACCATTCTGGCCGTGCTGGAGGCGCGCTGCGCCATTCCCTTCGCGGGTCTGGACGTGTTCCTGAACGTGGCGGGGGGGATGCGCGTCAATGAACCCGCCGCCGATCTGGCCGTCGCCGCCGCCCTTTTGTCGGCCCGCGAAGATGTGGCAATTCCGCCCGATATGGTGCTTTTCGGCGAAATCAGCCTGTCCGGGGCGCTTCGGCCCGTGGGACAGACGGAAAACAGGTTGAAAGAAGCCTCGAAACTTGGTTTCACACGGGCGATTGCGCCCAGCCGGTCCAAGCTCGGATCGGTGGAGGGGATGGAGGTGCGGCAGATGTCCGACCTCACCGCCTTCGTGGGGGACGTGTTCGGCGCCGGTTGAGGAGAGATCTATGGACGGCTTTACCCTTATCGACGCCGTCGTGGCGGTCGTCATCATCCTGTCCGCCATTCTGGCCTATGCCCGCGGCCTCGTGCGCGAGGTGATGGCCATCCTCGGCTGGATCGCCGCCGCCGTTCTGGCGTTTGCCTTCGCCAGCGCGGTTGAGCCGCTGATCCGCCAGATCCCCGTCGTGGGCGATTTCCTGGGCGACAGCTGCGAATTGTCGATGATCGTGGCGTTCCTTGCGATCTTCGCGCTGGCGCTGGTCATCATCTCGCTCTTCACGCCGCTTTTGTCCTCGTCCTTGCAGGGCACGGCAGTGGGCACGGTGGACCAGTCGCTGGGCTTCATCTTCGGCGCGGCGCGGGGCATCGTGCTCGTCGCGGTGGCCTTCATCGTCTATGACAGCGTGCTGGGCGCGCAGACCATCGCGATGGTGGACAACTCCCGCTCCGCCCATGTCTTCGCCACGTTCCAGTCGCGCATTTCCGAAGGTATGCCGGAAGACGCGCCGGGCTGGATCACCGCCCGCTATGAGGAGCTGGTGGCGAAATGCGGCGTGCCGGTCCAGCCGGTCGCCCCCGTCGTGGCCCCGACCCCGGCGACGTGATCGCTTTTCCTGTATCAGGAGGGTGACAGCCGCCGCGTTACCGACTATGTGAGGGGCAATTCCACGGATTCGGAGCGCGACCATGCGACCCTTCCTTTCGCACCCCTTCGACGATGACAAGTTGAAGGAAGAATGCGGCGTTTTCGGTGTCATCGGCGTGGCCGACGCGGCGAACTTCGTGGCCCTCGGGCTGCACGCGCTGCAACATCGCGGGCAGGAAGCCGCGGGCATCGTGACGCATCATCCCGAACACGGGTTCAACTCGGCCCGCCGCTTCGGCTATGTCCGCGACAACTTCACCAGCGCCGACGTGATGGAAACCCTGCCCGGCGAGTTGGGCATCGGCCATGTGCGGTATTCCACGGCCGGATCGAAGGGCGCGACCGCGATTCGCGACGTGCAGCCCTTCTTCGGCGAATTTTCGATGGGCGGCGCGGCCATTGCGCATAACGGCAATCTGACCAATGCCGCGCAACTGCGCCGCGAACTGATCGAGCGTGGGTCGATCTTCCAATCCTCCTCGGACAGCGAATGCATCATCCACCTGATGGCGCGGTCGATCCAACGCACCGTGCCCGAACGGATGAAGGACGCGCTGCGCCGGGTTGAGGGCGCGTTCTCCGTCATCGCCATGACCCGGACCAAACTGATCGGCGTGCGCGATCCCCTGGGCGTGCGCCCGCTGGTTCTGGGCCGCATCGGCGAAGGCTATGCCCTGTCGTCGGAAACCTGCGGTCTGGACATCATCGGCGCGGAATTCATCCGCGAGGTCGATCCGGGCGAGATGGTGGTGATCGAGGATGGACAGATCGCCTCCTCCCGCCCCTTCGGCCCTGCAAAATCGCGGTTCTGCATTTTCGAGCAGGTCTATTTCTCGCGCCCCGACTCGATCCTCGGCGGTCGCTCGGTCTATGAAACCCGCCGCCAGATTGGCGTGGAACTGGCGCGCGAGGCACCGGTGGAGGCCGATCTCGTCTGTCCCGTTCCCGACAGCGGCACGCCCGCGGCCATCGGCTTCAGCCAGGAATCGGGCATTCCCTATGCGATGGGGATCATCCGCAACCAATATATGGGCCGGACCTTCATCGAGCCGACCGAATCCATCCGCAACATGGGCGTCCGGCTGAAGCTGAACGTGAACCGCGCGCTGATCCGCGGCAAACGCATCATCCTTGTGGACGACTCGGTCGTGCGCGGCACTACCAGCCGCAAGATCAAGGACATGATCCTGGATGCCGGCGCGGCGGAGGTGCATTTCCGCATCGCCTCCCCCCCCACCGCCTGGCCGTGTTTTTACGGCGTGGACACGCCCGAACGCTCCAAGCTCCTTGCCGCCACAATGTCGGAAGACGAGATGCGCGACTGGATCGGCGTCGATTCGCTGCGCTTCATCTCTCTTGACGGGCTTTATCGCGCGGCGGGTGAAGCGGCGGGCCGCGATCCGAAATCGCCGAAGTTCTGCGACGCCTGCTTCTCGGGGGAATATCCCATCGTGCCTTCGGACAAACTGGCCGAAGGGTTCGAGATGAAGCAGGCCGCCGAATAGGCCCCGCCCGACAAGAATGACGGAGGTGCCGGTGAGCGCGACGTTCCAAGCCTGCGACGATGCGATCGCCTTTCGCGACGCCCTTGGCCGCTTTGCAACGGGGGTGACGCTGGTCACCACCGCCACGCCGCAGGGGCCGGTGGGCATGATCGCAAACAGCTTCGCCTCCGTGTCGCTCGACCCGCCCTTGGTCTTGTGGTCGCCCGCCCGCTCCTCCTCGCGCTTTTCCCTGTTCGAGACGGCGCGGCATTTCGTGATCCATGTCCTGTCCCAGGATCAGACCGACATCTCCATGGCCTTCGGGCGCGGCGGCCCCGGCTTCGACGATGTCGAACACAGCCTTGGCGATCACGGCGCGCCCCTGATCGACCGGGCGCTGGCGCGGTTCGAATGCGACACCCATGCCACCCATGACGGCGGCGACCATCTGATCATGGTGGGCCGCGTGGGCCGCGTCACCACGGCGGACGGCGCGCCGATGGTCTTTCACGGGGGCCGCTTTGCGCGGTTGACCGAATGAGGGGGGCGCTGATTCTCGCCCTCGCGCTGGCCGCCTGCGGCCCGCGGCCCGATATCGGCCCCCTGCCCGCCGATGACGGCCCCGCCCCGACCCTGCTGCCGCAGGCGCAGATCGACGCGCGGATCGGCGACAATCTGACCGACGTGCAGACGCAGACCGATCTGGACGCGCGCGGGGCGGCCCTGCGCGCCCGGGCCGCCGCCTTGCGCTAAAGGCTGGTCAGTCTGCGCGCAAAAGGCTAACAGACCTTCGGCTACCATCGGAGGATTCATGCCCGCTCCCCTGCGTATCGGACTTGCCGGCCTTGGAACGGTCGGCGTCGGTGTCATCAAGATCGTTCAGCAACATGCCGAGATGATCGCCATGCGGGCGGGCCGTCCGATTACGATCACCGCCGTCTCGGCGCGCGATGCGACGCGCGACCGCGGCGTCGATCTGTCGGGCCTTGCCTGGGAACAGTATCCCGTGGCGCTGGCCCGGCGCGACGACGTGGACGTGTTCGTCGAGGTGATGGGCGGCCACGAAGGTGCCGCCCATGACGCCACCGTGGCGGCGCTGGCCGCCGGCAAGGATGTCGTGACCGCCAACAAGGCGCTTCTGGCCCATTCCGGCCACACCTTGGCCGAACAGGCAGAGGCCGCAGGCCGCACCATCCGGTTCGAGGCGGCGGTGGCGGGCGGCATCCCGATCATCAAATCCCTGACCGAGGCGCTGGCCGGCAACAAGGTCCGCCGCGTGATGGGCGTGATGAACGGCACCTGCAACTATATCCTGACGCGGATGGAGGATGCGGGCCTGCCCTATGAGATGGTGTTCGAAGAGGCCCGCGCTTTGGGCTATCTGGAGGCCGATCCGAATCTGGACGTCGGGGGCATCGACGCCGCCCACAAGCTGAGCCTTCTGTCCTCCATCGCCTTCGGCACCCGCGTGGCCTTCGACGGGGTGGAGATGGAGGGGATCGGCGCGATCTCCATCGACGACATCCGGCGAGCGGGCGACATGGGATACCGCATCAAGCTTCTGGGCGTGGCGCAGATGACCGGGCGCGGCCTGGAACAGCGGATGACGCCCTGCCTCGTGCCCTGCGACAGCCCGCTGGGCCAATTGGCGGGCGGCACCAACATGGTGGTGGTCGAGGGCGATTCGGTCGGTCAGATCGTTTTGCGCGGCGCGGGCGCGGGTCAGGGTCCGACCGCCAGCGCCGTGATGGGCGACGTGATCGATCTGGCGCGCGGCATCCGCACGCCGGTCTTCGGCATTCCCGCCGACCGGCTGGAAAGCGCGGTTCCCGCGCGTTCGGCGGCACCTGCGGCATGGTATCTGCGGATGCGCCTGCTGGACCGCCCCGGCGCTTTGGCGAAAATCGCCACCAAGCTGGGCGATGCGGGCATTTCCATCAACCGGATGCGCCAATACAGCCATGCCGACGGCGACGCCCCCGTGCTGATCGTGACGCACAAGGCCACGCGCGACGACATTCAGGTGGCGCTGGACAGCTTCCGTCAGACCGGCGTTCTGGTGGGCGACCCCGTCGCCTTGCGCATCGAAGAGGTGTGAGCGCTACCTGCGCTTGCCCCCGCCCCCCGTGCGCCCTACCAATAGGGCGAACGTAAAAACGAGGGGCAGGATGGCCAACGCAGAACAATTCCAGGACCGCATGCTTTCGCTCGGTCTGGCTCGGGTGTCGGAGGCGGCGGCGCTCGCCTCCCACGCGTTGATCGGTCGCGGCGATGAAAAGGCCGCCGATCAGGCCGCCGTCAACGCCATGCGGGACCAGTTGAACCTGCTGGACATCGCGGGTGTCGTCGTCATCGGCGAAGGCGAGCGGGACGAAGCCCCGATGCTGTTCATCGGCGAAGAGGTCGGCACCGGAAACGGCCCGGCGGTGGACATCGCGCTCGATCCGCTGGAAGGCACGACCCTGACCGCCAAGGACATGCCGAACGCGCTGACGGTGATCGCGATGGCCCCGCGCGGCACGCTGCTGCACGCGCCCGACGTCTATATGGAAAAGCTGGCGATCGGGCCGGGCTATGCCCCCGACACCGTCACGATGGCCATGTCCCCCGCCGAACGTGTGCGCGCACTGGCACGCGCCAAGGGCGGTGCGGATTCCGACATCACCGTCTGCATTCTGGAACGGGACCGCCACGCCGACCTGATTGCCGAAGTCCGCTCCACCGGCGCGGCGATCCGTCTGATCACCGATGGCGATGTGGCGGGGGTCATGCATTGCGCGACGCCGGGCACGGGGATCGACATGTATATGGGCTCGGGTGGCGCGCCGGAGGGGGTTCTGGCGGCCTCTGCCCTGAAATGCATGGGCGGTCAGATCTATGGCAAGCTTCTGTTCCGCAACGACGATGAAATCGGTCGCGCCCGCAAGGCGGGGATCGAGGATCTGGACCGCGTCTATACCAAGGACGAATTGGTGACGGGCGACGTTATCTTCGCCGCGACCGGCGTGACGGACGGCAACCTTGTCGCCGGTATCAAGCGCGAGATCGGCTGGGTCACCACGGAAACCGTCCTGATGCGTTCGCGCACCGGATCGGTTCGGCGGATGAGCTATCGCACCCCGATCAAATCCATCTGATCCCGAACGCCCCGCCCGCAAGGACGGGGCGTTTTTCCTGTTCCTGCGTCCGCAAACGCGGTAACAGACCGCCCATGACATCCCCCGCTTTCCTGAACGTCGAACGCTCGATCACCGGACGCCGCTGGGTCGGCCCCACCGCCGAGGAGGAGCGTCTGGCCGACGCCCTTGGCCAATCCACCCGCCTGCCCACCGCCCTGTGCCGCGTGTTGGTCAAACGCGGCGTGACGGCGGACACCTCGGCCTCATACCTTGCGCCCGCGCTGCGCGACCTTCTGCCCGATCCGATGACCCTGCGCGACATGGGCCCCGCGACGGATCGTTTCCTGACGGCCGTTCACGGGCGCGAACGCATCGCGGTCTTTGCCGATTACGATGTAGATGGCGGCACCTCCGCCGCCCTGCTGCTGGTGTGGCTGCGCGCCATGGGGCGTCAGGCAACGCTCTATATCCCCGACCGGATCGACGAGGGCTATGGCCCGAACGTGCCCGCGATGCAGGAATTGGGGGCCCGGCACGACCTGATCATCTGCGTCGATTGCGGCACCCTCAGCCATGAACCGATCGCGGCGGCGGGCACGGATGTCATCGTGCTGGACCACCACCTGGGGGCCGAAACCCTGCCCCCCGCCGTGGCCGTCGTGAACCCCAACCGGCAGGACGAGGATGGGGCGCTGGCGCATCTGTGTGCCGCCTCGGTCGTGTTCCTGATGCTGGTGGAGGCCAATCGCCGCCTGCGGGGCGACGGGATCACCGGACCGGACCTGATGGGGATGCTCGATCTGGTCGCGCTGGCGACGGTGGCCGATGTGGCCCCGCTGATCGGGGTGAACCGCGCGCTGGTCCGACAGGGGCTGAAGGTCATGGCCCGCCGCGACCGCGTGGGCCTGACCGCGCTGGCCGACGTGGCGCGGATGCGCGAGGCGCCGAACACCTATGCCCTCGGGTTTCTGCTTGGCCCCCGCGTCAATGCGGGAGGGCGGATCGGGCAGGCCGATCTGGGCGCGCGCCTTCTGGCGACGGACGACCCGCGCGAGGCGGCGGCGCTGGCCGCGCGGCTGGACGAATTGAACACCGCCCGCCGCGACATCGAAAGCCAGGTCCGGGCCGAGGCGATGGCCCAGGCCGAGGCCCGCGGCCTTGACGCGCCCTTGGTCTGGGCGGCGGGGGATGGCTGGCATCCGGGTGTGGTGGGCATCGTCGCCTCGCGCATGAAAGAGGCGACGAACCGCCCCGCCATCGTCATCGGGCTGGACAAGGGGATCGGCAAAGGTTCGGGCCGGTCGGTGGCGGGCGTCGATCTGGGGGCCGCGATCCATCGGCTGGCCGAGGAAGGGTTGCTGCTGAAGGGCGGCGGGCACAAGATGGCCGCCGGCCTGACCGTGGCCGAAGAGAAGCTGCCCGAGGCGATGGCCCGTCTGGCCGATCTTCTGGCGCGGCAGGGCGCGGGCACCGCCGGGCCGTCCGATCTGCGGATCGACGGTCTGCTCATGCCCCAGGCCTGCACCCCCGAACTGATCGAACAGATCGAGACGGCGGGCCCGTTCGGCGCCTCTTCCCCCGCGCCGCGTTTTGCCTTCGCCGCGCAGGTCCTTTCCACCCGCCGGATTGGTGAGACGCATCTGAAGGCCACCTTCGGCGGGCTTGGCGGCCCGCAGGTGGAGGCGATGGCCTTCGGCGCCTTCGACGGCCCCCTCGGCCCCGCACTGGAAGGCGGCGGCACGCGGCGGTTCCATCTGGCCGGACGGCTGGAGCTGAATACATGGGGCGGGCGCACCAAGGTTCAGATGCGTCTGGAAGATGCCGCACCCGAAGCGTGATTTTTCCTCTTGCACGGGGGGGCGTCGGACATTAGACACCCCGCCAGTGGCCCGTTCGTCTATCGGTTAGGACGTCAGGTTTTCAACCTGAAAAGAGGGGTTCGACTCCCCTACGGGCTGCCACTTACTTCAACGCTGTCATGACCTTGGCCGTCGCCCCCGACAGATCACCCAGCTTTTCTCCCGCCTCGATCCGGTGGGCGTTGCGGCCCGCGCGCGCCTGACGTGCGATCGCTTCGGTCAGGACCTCCTCCGCCTCGGCCGGGGGCAGGACCAGCACGCCGCAATCGTCCAGAATCACCACATCCCCCGGCAGGACCGGCACATTGCCGCAGGCGATGGGCAGGTTCAGCGCCCCGCCCAGATCGTTCAGCCGCGTCGTGACGCCGGAAACACCCCGGCAGAAGACCGGCAGGCCCACGCCGACAATCTCTTCGGCGTCGGTGCAGGGGCCGTCCAGCACGACGGCGATCGCCCCCGCCACCTTGGCGGCAAAGGCCACACCCCCGCCCAGACAGGCGTGACGCCGGTCCCCCAACCGGTCGATCACCACCACGTCGCCGGGGCGCACCACCGACATGGCGTGGTGCAGCATCGTGGAATCGGTGCCCGGAATGGCCACCGTGATCGCCGTGCCGACCAGCGTCCCGCCCAGCGGGGCCAGCGGACGCAGACCATGATCGACATAACCGCGATGGCGGAAATGGCCGATGGTCGCCACCTCCACCTTGGCGAACCCCTCCCTCAGGGCCGGGTCGATCTGCGGCGGCACGGGGCCGATGTGATAGCGTTTCATGCGGGGGTCCTCGTTTGCCAGTCGCGCCCCGGCACGGCGGCCAGAAGCGCGCGGGTGTAATCTTCGCGCGGGGCGGTGAACAGGGTGGCGGGCTCCGCCTCCTCGATGATGCGGCCCTGGCGCATGACGGCGATACGGTCGCAGATGCGGCTGGCGACGCGCAGATCGTGGGTGATGAACAGCATCCCGAAGCGCAGCCGCGCCTGCATGTCGGCCAGCAGATCAAGGATCTGCGCCTGCACCGACACGTCCAGCGCCGACACGCTTTCATCCGCGATCAGAAGGCGCGGCTCCAGCGCCAGGGCGCGGGCGATGCAGACCCGTTGCCGCTGCCCGCCGGAAAACTCGTGCGGGAACCGACCATAGGCCGAGGGGTCGAGCCCGACCGCCCCCAGCAAATCCCGCGCCTGCGCCTGCGCCGTGCGCAGGGGGGTGCCGTGGATGATCGGCCCTTCGGCGATCGCGCCCCCCACCGTCTGGCGCGGGTCCAGCGCGGTATAGGGGTCCTGGAACACGATCTGCACCTTGCGCCGCGCATCCCGCAGCGCCCGCCCGCGCAGATGGGTGAAATCGCCGCCCGCCAGCGTCACCGCCCCGCCATCGGGATCGACCAGCCGGATCACGCATTGCGCCAACGTCGATTTCCCGCTGCCGCTTTCCCCCACAAGGCCGACCGTCTCCCCCTCATGAACCGTCAGGTCCACATGATCCAGCGCGCGCACCTCGCGCACCTTGCCGAACATGCCGCCCACGCGGAACAGCTTGGACATGCCGGTGGCCGACAGCACCGGCCCACCCCGCCCGTCCCGCGCCGCGTTCAGTTCCAGCGTCGGGACGGCGGCCAGAAGGCGCTTGGTGTAATCGGCCTGCGGCGTCGTCAGTATCCCGCGCACCGGACCCACCTCGACCAATTCGCCATGGCGCATCACGGCCACCCGGTCGGCAATTTCGGCCACGACGCCGAAATCGTGGGTGATGAACAGGATGCCGGTGTCGTGGGTCCGGCGCAGGTCCAGCATCAGCTTCAGGATCTGCGCCTGCGTGGTCACATCCAGCGCGGTCGTCGGTTCGTCCGCGATCAGGATCGCGGGTTCCAGCGCCAGCGCCGTCGCGATCATCACGCGCTGGCATTGCCCACCCGACAACTGATGGGGATAGGCGGCCATGATCGCCTCCGGGTCTGGCAGGCGCACTTCGCGAAACAGGTGCAGCACCTTGTCGCGGATCTGCGCCGCCGACAGGTCGGTGTGCAGACGAAACACCTCCCCCACCTGATCGCCCACGCGGTAGACGGGGTTCAGCGCCGCGATGGGTTCCTGAAAGATCATCGCCAGACGGCGGCCCGACAATGTCCGCCGCTCTTTCGCGGGCAGATGCAGAAGATCGCGCCCCTCGAACCCGATATGGCCGGTGGCGGCGGGCAGGTTCGGCGGCAACAGCCCCATGGCGGCCATCGCGGTCAGGGACTTGCCCGACCCCGTCTCGCCCACCACGCACAGGATTTCTCCGGGGTTCAGCGTCAGCGACAGATCCTTGACCGCGAAGGGCCGGTCGGCCCCGCGCGGCAGGGGCACCGTCAGATTGCGGATGTCCAGCAGTGGTTCGGTCATCATTCCACCCGGTCCATGGGGTTGCGGGGATCGACATGGGCCAGATGCCGCACCAGATCGGCGCCCAGCGCGGTCAGATGGGCCACGATCTCCTCCCCCTTCGCGGCCGAGGCGAGGGTGGCGTCGCCCCCCAGCATCCCGTCGGCATTCACCTCATGCGCGTTCAGGGGCAGATGGACATGCACATCCCCGAACCGCACCCCGTTCACGGCGGCAGGCAGGCCGAACGCCGTGGCCGACCCCGACGGCCGGATCAGGTCGGGCCGCACCGCGTCCGGCAGAAGATGCATCGCGACCGAGGTGACGGGATCGGCCCCATGCCCCCGCGCCCGCGCCGCATCATCCCCGTGAACGCGGCCCCACACCCCGTCCGGGATCGCCCGCCACAGATCCAACGAGGCCACGGCGACCCCCCGCTCCGCCCGCACCCGGCGCAGCACCTGATCGATCAGCGGGGCGTTCGACGAATGGCCGTTGACGATCAGCACCCGCTCCAGCCCGTGATCCAGAAAGGCGGTGATCATGTCCGCCAGCACCGCCGTGAAGGTGCTGGCGCGCAACTGGATGCCGCCGGGAAAGCCGCGGAAGAAATCGGCATATCCGAAGGGCAGGCAGGGGGCCGCCACCGCGCCCGAGCTTTCGGCGATCCGGCCTGCGATGATCTCGGCCAGTTGGTAATCGCCCATGGGGGCGTGGGGCCCCTGCTCCTCATGGCTGCCCAAGGGCAGGAGGATGACGGGATCGTCGCCCAGCCGGTCGCAGAATTCCGCGACCGTCATATCCTTCAACGTATGTTTCATGAGGGCAGCGTGACATAGGGGCCGAACATCCGCATCTCGCCATCCGACCGGGGGACAAAGCCGATGTCGGATCGGTGCGCCCAGTTATAGACGCTTTTCCACATGTAATATCCCGGCGTCACATCCTGCCACGCCTGCGACAGCTTCAAATAGGCGGCGTTGCGCGTCTCGAAATCGGTGGCCTGTTCGAACGCCTCGCCCGCCGCCAAATATTCGGGGGTGGGGTCCCAAGTCTTCCACTGCGCGGTGGACCGGCTGGCCGTCGGACCCCAGTCCAGCCACAGGGGCTGATAGGGGTCGCCGGGGATGAAGTTCGTCGACATCGACATGTTCATCATGTGATAGGGGCGGGTATAGACCAGTTCGAAATTGTCGAGGATTTCGGCCACGACGTTCACGCCCACCTGCGCCCATTGCTCGATCATGATCTCGGCCGCGATTTCATAATTGGGATAGAAGCCGCGCGTGATGTGCCATTGCAAAGGCTGCCCGTCATAGCCCGATTTCGCGATCAGCGCCCGGGCCGCGTCGGGGTCATAGGGCAGCGGGTTGACCATGTTCGGGTCATAGAAGGGTCCGTATTCAGGGAAGTTGAACGGCACCGCCGGATGGAAGGTCGTGTCCCCGAACAGCGCCGCCACGATCGCGTCCATGTCGATCGCCTGCACCATCCCCTTGCGCAGGTTCACGTCCACCAGGGGGTTGTCCGCCGGATCGGGCCGCGTGTTGAAGGCGAAGGCCGGGTAGTTGCCCGCCAGCGCCCGCGTCAGCGTGACGTTGGAATAGGACGCCATCTGCGCCTCCTGATCGGTGGGGATGTTGACCATGAAGTCGAACTCGTTCGACACCAGCCCCGCCATGCGGCCCGCGAATTCCGGCACGATGCGCCAGATCAGTTTCTGCGCGGGGGGCGGGCCGTCCCAGTAGTCGTCGAAGGCCTCCATCTCCAGCACCTCGCCCGAACGGAAGGTCGTGACCTTGTAGGGGCCGGTGCCGATGGGCATCTGCCCGAAGGCGTCCACCCCCATCTCCAGATAAGCCTTCTTGGGCACGACGAACCCGATATAGCCGGTCAGCTTGCCGGGGATGTAGGGGTCCTCGCGCTCGGTCTCGATCTCCACCGTCAGATCGCCCGTGGCCTCCACCCGCGTGAAGCCGGCGGTGAAGGTCTTGCCGCGCGGTTCGAACGGCTGCTCGCCCCACAGGCGTTCCGGCCCAAGGGTGAAGGCCACATCCTCGGCGGTCATCGTTTCGCCATTGTGGAACTTCACCCCCTCGCGCAGGGTCAGGGTCCAGACCTTGCCGTTCTGCGACCATTCGGTGGCAAGGCCGGGGATCAGCGCCACGCCTTCGGGGTCGTTGATGAAATCCTGTTCCACCAGATGGGTATAGATGTTGGGAAAGAACCGCCGCGTGGTGGTGGAGATGCCGTTGATCGTGTTCAGGTTGGACCACAGATTGTCCACCGCGATGCGCAGCGTGGGCCGCGTGCCCTGCCCGAAGGCCAGGCGCGGCAATGGCATGGTCATCGCGCCCGCAGCCAAGGTATAGGTTCCGAACGTCCGTCGCGTGATCATGGGATACCTCCGAAAAATATGTCGAAACTCAGGTGGTTCGTGATTTCAGCATCGGGTCCAGCCGGTCGCGCAGCGCGTCGCCCAGGATCGACATGGACAGGGTGATGAGGAAGATAAGGAGCCCCGGCCAGACCGAAATCCACCATGCGGTGGACAGGTAATCCCGCCCGTCGCCCAGGATCTGGCCCAGACTGGTGTTGGGCGGCTGGATGCCCAGCCCAAGAAAGGACAGCGAGGTTTCCAGAAGGATGATCTGCGGAAAGGTCAACGTGACCTGCACGATCAGCGCCGAGGCGACGTTGGGCAGGACGTGGCGCAGATAAAGGCGCGAGGGCGAGGCCCCCAGCGCCGTCACTGCCCGCGCATAAGGCTGCGCCGCCGCCGACAGGACGATGCCGCGCGCCAACCGGGCATAGGTTTCCCACCCGAACAGCCCCATCAGGATGATGAACAGCACCATGGAATTGCCAAAGAACGCCAGCAGCGTCAGCGCGATCAGGATGAACGGCAGCGAGGCCTGGAAATCCACGATCATCATCAGCACCTCCTCCACCCATCCGCGGAAATGGGCGGCGATGAAGCCAATGGCGGTGCCGAAGACCGCGCCGATGAAGGTGCCCGCAAGCGCCACGAACAGCGACATGCGCAGCGCCTCGATCAGGCGGGCGATCATGTCGCGGCCGATGCGGTCGGTGCCCAGCGGGTGTTCCGCCGGACCGCCCAGCCAGACGGGCGGCTTCAGGCGGGCCATCAGGTCCTGCTGCGTGGGGGAAAACGGCGTGAAGATGTTGCCGAAGGCGGCGACGGCCAGCACGAAGATCAGCACCCCCGCGGCCAGAAGGACGATCAGGTTCGGTCTACGGCTCATCTCGCGCCCCCCCGGATGCGGGGATCGAGCAGCCCATACAGGAGATCGACCGCCAGATTGGCCAGCACCATCGTCGTTGCGATCACAAGGACCAGCCCCTGCACCAGCGCCAGATCGCGCTGCGACACGGCCACGACCAGCAGCCGCCCGATGCCGGGCCAGCCGAACACCGTCTCCACCACGATGGCCCCGGCAATCAGGTTGCCAAGGTTCAGGCCGATGATCGTCACCAGCGGAATGGCGGCGTTGGGCAGCGCGTGGCGCAGGATGCGGGTCAGGCCGGGCGCACCCTTGGCCGCCGCCGCGCGCATATAGGGTTTCTCCAGCACCTCCAGCATCGCCGATCGGGTGAACCGCGCCAGCGTCCCTGCCGTGAAGGTGCCCAGCGTGATGGCGGGCATGACGTAATGCAGCGCCGTGCCGGTCCCCGAGGAGGGCAGGATCTGCAACGTCAGCGAAAACAGCAGGATCATGAGGATGCCCATGAAGAAGTTCGGCAAGGCAAATCCCATGACGGCGATCGCCATGATGGCCCGGTCGATCGCCCCGCCCCGGCGCAGCGCGGCCACGATCCCCGCCGGGATCCCCACCGCCGCCGCAAGCACATAGGCGACAAGGCCCAGCGTCACCGTCGCCGGGGCGCGTTCCAGGATGATCTGCATCACCGGCCGCCCGTCCTGCAACGACACCCCGAACTGGCCCATCGCCATCTGCCCGACATATTTCGCATATTGCACGATCAGCGGTTGGTTCAGGCCCCATTGCTCGCGGAACTGCTCGATTTCGGCGGGCATGGCGTCGGCCCCCAGAAGGGCCACGACCGGATCGCCGCTGGTGCGCAGCACCACGAAGGTGAAGGTGACGACGAACCACAAGGTCAGGATCGTCCGAAGAAACCGAAGAAACCAGAAACGCGCCATGACTGTGTCCGAACGCCCCTTCTTGCTGGGTCAGGGGAAAGCCGACCATGTCATTTTGATAAAATCAATTCTCATTCGCGGTATCATTTGATATGCAAAACATATGAATGGCTTCGATCTGCGTCAGTTGCGGTATTTCGTCTGCCTGGCCGAGGAATTGCATTTCGGTCGCGCCGCCGAACGGCTTGGCATGGCGCAGGCCCCCCTCAGCCAGCAGATCCGGCAGATGGAGGAACGGTTGGGCGTCCAGTTGTTCCACCGCACCACGCGGCGCACCCGCCTCACCTCGGCCGGAGAGACGCTGCTGCGTCATGCCCAAGGGCTGCTGGACGGGGCCGAACGCGCGGTGGCCCATACCCGCGCCATGGCGAACGAGACGTCGGGGCGGATCAACGTGGCCGGTGTGGCCGTGGCCCTCAGCCATGTCCTCCCCCCGATCCTGGCCGAATTTCGCAAGGCCCATCCGGGGGTGATTGTCGATGTGGCCCCGCTCAGCACGTCCAACCAGCTGCGCACGCTGGAAAAGGGCGACATCAACGTGGCCTTCATCCGCCCCACCGAACGCGCGGCGTTTCTACAGACGGAAACCCTGATGCGGGAGGGGTTCGTCGCGGTCCTGCCCAAGGGGCACCGCCTGTGCGCGCGCGACCATGTGACGGTCGCGGATTTCAACGGGGAATCGCTGATCGGATATGCGCCGATCCTGGGCGCGAACTATGCCTCGATCATGACGGGGGCGATGCGGCGGGCGGGGCTGCATTACCGCGTCGTGCAGGAATGCACCCACACCTCGGCGGTGGTGGCGCAGGTGGCGTCCGGGCTGGGGGTCGCGCTGGTGCCGTCATGGATCGGACGGCTGGGAATGCCCTATGTCGATTTCCGCCCCGTGTCCGACCTGCCGCAGGTCATCGATCTGGTCGTCGCTTGGCCCAGTGGTGAAACATCGCCCCTTGTGCACGATTTCATAGCGATCACGAAACGTCTGACACCCGGCATCGCCCGCGATCTGGGCTTCACACGTCCGAATCACCCCTAGATGACAAGGTCGCCGTTGCGCGGGGGCCGCCCTGCCGCCACCGCGGCCAGGTTGCCGATGATCCGTTGCATCGACGGGGCGAAGCTGTCGGCGGATACCGCGCCGATATGCGGCGTCAGGATCACACGGTCCAACCCGATCAGCGGATTGTCGGGGGCGATCGGCTCCACCGCGAAGACGTCCACGCCCGCCCCGCGCAGCCGCCCGGCGCGGATCGCATCGGCCAGCGCCTGTTCCACCAGCACCCCACCCCGCGCGGCGTTGACCAGAATGGCGTCGGGCTTCATCTGCGCCAGCCGCGCCGCGTCCATCAGATCGCGGGTGGTGGCGTTCAGCTCGCAGTTCAGCGTGACCACATCCGCCCGCGCCAGCAGATCGTTCAGCGGGGCGAAGGTCAGGGACAGGGCGCGCTCCTCCTCGGCCCGAAGGGGGGTGCGCTTGGTGTAAAGCAGGTTGCAGCCGAACCCCGCCAGCAATCGCGCCAGCGCCGCCCCGATATGCCCCAGCCCGATGATGCCCACCGTCTTGCCCGACAGCCGATGGGAGGTGGGGGAGAGTTCGGATTTCCGCCACATGCCGCCCGCGATGCCGGAATGGCCCCGCTGGATGTTGCGATTGACGGCCAGGATCAGCGCCAGCGTCGTTTCCGCCACCGCCACCGCGTTCGATCCGGTGGTGCGCAGCACCCGCACCCCATGCGCGCGCGCGGCCTCCAGATCGATGTTGTCATAGCCGACGCCCCATTTGTGCACGGCGCGCAGCCCCGGAACCGCCATCATCGCCGCCGTCACCGGAACATCCCCCGTGATGGCGAAACCGGCACCGTTCAGGGCCGCGATCTGATCTTCGGGCGTGCGCGAGGCGGCGGTGTCCAGCGTCCACCCCGCCGGCAGAAAGGGCCGGATCCGGTCCAGCCGTTCGGGTTGCGCCGGATCCAGCATCACAAGTCGCATCGTCCCATCCCCTGTCATCGCGGTGGCCCGACGATGGGACAGGCGGCCCCCGCGGTCAACCGTCAGCCGATGGTCTGCGCCAGTGCGAACAGCCGCGCATCCGCGCCCCGACGCCCGACCAGCATGGTCATCGACCACCCGCCCCCGCCCGGCATGGGCATCGCCAGCGCGCAGCCGTCGGCCAGATTGACCAGCGACGTGTTGCGCAGCATCGCCGCGTTCAACCTGTCGAAATCCGCCTCCACCTCGGCGATGGTGGGGGGCATCCGCGACAGCGTGGGCGCGATGGCGGCGTCGAACGGGGCCATCGCGGCGTCGAACCGCGCCACAACCTCGGCCCGCGCGGCCAAGGCCTCCTCCACCTGCGCCGCCGACAGGGTTTCGGCGAACCGGATGCGCGACAGGACGCGGGGGTCGCCCACCGTTTCCAGCCGGTCCAGATGCGGGGCATAAAGGCGATGCGCCTCGGCCGCGACAAGGATGCGGTTCAGGCCGATCGCCGCGCCCAGAAAGGTCAGGTCCAGCGGTTGAAGATCGTGCCCCGCCGCCCGCAGCCGGGCCTGATCGCGGGCAAACAGCGCCTCCACCTCCGGCGACAGCGCGTCGGTGAAGGCCCCCACCGGCACGGCCAGGGTGAACGGCCCCGCCGCCGCATCGGTCAGCGGGGTCCCGGCCATCACCTCCACCATCCGGCGCAGAACCGTCGGATCTGCGGCCATGGGGCCCGGCGTGTCGAAACTGGGGGCCAGCGGATGGACGCCGGTATCGTCGATAAGCCCTTGGGTCGGCTTGATCCCCCACAGCCCGTTCGCCGCCGCCGGGATGCGCAGCGATCCCCCGGTATCCGTGCCGATGGCCGCATCCACCAGCCCCAGACCCACCGTCACCGCCCCACCCGAGGAGGAGCCGCCGGGGATCACCCCCGCCGCCAGAACGCTGGACGGCGTGCCGTGATGCGGGTTCAGCCCCACCCCGGAATAGGCGAATTCCGACATCGACGTGCGCCCGAACATCAGCGCCCCCGCCGCGCGCAGGCGCGCGACCGCCACCGCGTCCTGCGGGGCGGGCGGGCCGTCGGCCAAAAGGCGCGATCCGGCCCCCGTGACCTGCCCCGCCTCGTCATACAGATCCTTGACCGACACCAGCGTGCCGAACAGCGGCATCGCCTCGCCCGCGTCATGGCGGGCGATCAGGCCGTCCGCCTCGGCCCGGATGCGGGCGGGGTCGAATTGGGTGAAGACGGCGCGGCGGTCAGCCTCCGTCATCGCCGCCACGCGGCCAAGGGCGATGTCGAGCTTCTGGCGGAACGCGGCGATCATGCGACGGCGTCCAGCGTCACGGTCTCATATTCGTGGCGGATCGTGCGGCCGGTGGCGGGGTTGGTCATCGCCATGCGGAACCGCGCCGCCGGGCGCACGCCCCCCTTGGCCCCGAACGTGCCGCACATCATCGCCACCCCGCCCGCCTCGGCCAGCCGGTCGAACTCCGCCCCCGCGATCAGGTCGGCCAGGGGACGGATCGCGGCGATGGTCCCGTCCTGATAGGGGACCCAGGCGCCGTCTTCCTCGATCCAGGATTGCAGACGGATGTCCTCCAGCACGTCGACCACCTCCTCCCACGGCCAGACCTCGGCGGCGCAGGGCTTGGCGCAGACCTGTTTGGACAAGGCGACGGAATGGGCCTCCAGCGCGCGGTCGGTGTGGTCGGAACCAAGGCCCAGATACCGCCGCCCGCCGATCTGCAGGATCAACGGCTCCACCTCGCCCGAGGACGCGGAGCCGACCGCCTCGATCCGGTCGGCGGTGGTCAGCAGCGGGGCCGCCACGCGATAGAACAGCGGCGTGGCCGAGGGCGGCGCCACGCCCAGCGCGGCCAGTTCCTCGATATGGTGGCGGATCGCGGCGGCGTCGCGCCCGGTCCAGCCCGCCACCACCAGATGGGCGGGCATGGCATCCAGAGGGGTGCCGTTCAGGATAAAGGTCATGTCTTGGTCTTTCACAGAATGGAGGGAAGCCAGAGCGCCAGCCCCGGCACGGCGATCAGCGCGGCAATCATGCAGATCATCACCAGCACGAAGGGAATGGCCCCCATGATCACCTGATTTATGGACCCCGACCGCCGTGCGCCCTGCACCACGAACAGGTTCAGCCCGACCGGCGGGGTGATCAGCGCCATCTCGATCAAAACGATCATCAGGATGCCGAACCACACCTTGTCATACCCAAGGCCCGCCATGATCGGCACGACGATCGGGATGGTGGCGACCATCAGCGACAACGTCTCGATGAAGAAGCCCAGAACGAAGTAAAGGCCGATGACCAGCAAAAGCGTGCCGAAGGGCGTCAGGCCGGAGCCTTCGATCAACTGCGTCAACTGCCGCCCCAATCCCGCCGCCGTCATGGCGAAGTTCAGGAACGACGCGCCCGCCACCACCAGCATGATCATGGCCGAAATGCGGATCGTGCCGCGCAGCGCCTCGGTCATCGCCGCCCGGTTCAGCCCGGTGCCGAACAGGACGGCGATCACGGCGGCCATCACAACCCCGATCGCCGCCGATTCCGTGGGCGTCGCCCATCCGGCATAGATCGAGCCGATGACCACCCCGAACAGCAGCACGATCGGCCCCAACTGAACCAGGCTGGCGGCCCGCGCGGACCATGTGAACCGGCGCGACGGCCCGCCCAGGGCCGGGCGCAGCACGCAGATCACCACCGTCACCGCGATGAAGGCCAGCGCCATCAGCAGCCCCGGCAGAAGCCCCGCCGAGAACAATTGCGGGATCGAGGTTTCGGTCAGAAAGCCATAGACGATCAGGTTGATCGACGGCGGGATCAGGATGCCCAGCGTGCCCCCCGCCGCGATCGCGCCGGAAAACAGGCGCGGGTCGTAGTTCAGCCGTTCGGCCTGCGGCATGGCGACGGTGGCCACCGTCGCCGCCGTCGCGACGGACGACCCAGAGGTGGCCGAGAACATCGTCGCCGTGGCGATGTTGGCATGGACCAGCCCGCCCGGCAGCCAGGACAGCCAAGTGTCCAGCGCGCCATAGGTGCGTTCGGCCACGCCGCCCCGCACCAGAATCTCTCCCAACAGCACGAACAGCGGAATGGCGATAAGCGTGGAGGAGGCCGAGGAGGACCAGATCAACTGCCCCAGACCCCGCAGCAGCGGGAACGCGGAATAGAACTCCCCCACCCCGATGCCCAGAAGAAACAGCACGATCCCCACCGGCAGGGACAGGGCCATGAGGCCCAGAAGCGACAGCCCGACGGTCCAGATCATGTCTCCACCTCCGCCCCGATGCCGGCGGTCGCCTCGAACGCCTCGCGCCGACCGGTGGCCAAATAGGCGATGGCGATCAGGCTGAGGGCGGTGGCCGTGAAGGCGAACCAGACCCAGCCCGCGAACCAGATCCCTTGCGGAATCCACAAGGGCGTCTCCAACGAGGTGTTTGCCCGCGCGCCGCTGGTCAGCGTCTTGGACAGGACGGGCCAGCACCGCACCGCGATCAAGAGCACGACGCCGGTGGTGACGATCATCGCGAAGATGTCCATCACCGCGCGACCGGGGGCGGCCAGACGCTGGCGGATCACGTCGATGCGGACATGCGCCCGGTCCATCAGCGCACAGGCCAGACCCCAGCTTGCGACCGCACCCATGACATAGCCCGACACCTCGTCCGAGCCGCCCAGAGAGCCGAGCCCGGCGCGGCGCAGGATCACGTCGGTCAGGATGAACAGAACCGTCAGGACCAGCGCCACCCCCAGAAGGATGGCGATCGCCCCGTTCGCGCGCCGCAGCGCGTCATGGATGCGGTCGATCATGGTCCCGCCCTTATTGCGCGATGGTCAGGCCCACGGCCGTGCCCACCGTGTCGTTCCAGCGCGTGACCCATTCGTCGCCCGCGCGGCCCGCCCAGTCGGGCAGGACCTCAGTCGTCAGGATGGCGCGCGCGGCCTCGATATCGGCGGCGGTGGGCTCCAGAAGCGTCATGGCGGCCGCCGTCTCCACCGGGCAGGCGGCATTCCCGGTCAGGCAGGCCAGATACGTTTCAAGCCCGCCTTCGGCCGCATCCCAGGCGGGGGTTTCCAGCCCCTCGGCCACGGCGGTTTTCAGCGTCTCCTGCGCCTCGGCGTCCAACGCGTCGAACCGGTCGCCGTTCATCGCGATCACCACCGGATCCCACCCGCCCAGCGGCAGGGCGACCAGCGTGTCGCTGACCTCCCACCAGCCGGCGGAAAAGCCCGACCCGGCCCCGGTGACGGCGCAGTCGATCACGCCCCGCTCCAACGATCCGGGCACTTCGGAAAAGGCGATGTTGATGCCCTCGGCCCCCAGCGCCTCCAGGAATTTCGTGGTCATCCGGCCTGAGCCGCGCACCTTCTTGCCCTTCAGATCGTCCAGCGACGCGATCGCGCCCCGGCAGAAAACGACCTGCGGGGGATAGGGGGCGATGCCCAGCATCTCGGACCCGAATCGGGCGCGCATGATGTCGGCCACCATCGGCTTGGCCGCATCGACCATGGCCTGCGCCTGCGCCACGGTGGTGGCCAGAAGCGGCACATCCAGCCCCTCCAGTTCGGGCGCGTCGCCGACGGTGTAATCGGCCACGGTGGCGCCGACGTCGAACAGCCCGTCGCCCAACATGCGGAACACGTCGGCCCCCGCCACGCCCATCTGGTCGAAGCTGGTCAGTTGGGCGGTGAATTCGTCATTCGTCAGGCTGCCGATTTCCTGCGTCCAGAACGGGGTTTCGAAATTCTGATACAGCGGCAGGTTGCTCCAGCTTCCGACAACACTGAGGTCTTCCGCCATGGCGGAGGTGGCCAGCATCGTCGAGCCAAGAATGAGGGTCGCAAGTTTCATGTCGGTCTCCCGTTGAGGTGAAAGCCGCCTTTCCGGCGGGCGTTTTTTGGATGCCGGTTCGGTCCTGAAGGCCGGATGTCGGCACCGGGGCCGGATGCGGTCGTCCCGCACTGTCCGGTCGATGGCGAAAGGATTGCAGCCGCATCCCATCGCATCAAGAAGGCAATCTTATCCAATACCGATGCCCTTACGGCATCGGTGCGTCCAACCCCAAGGCGGCGGACGTCACCTCGCGCCCGATCTTTTCGTTGCGGTCGGGCATGTGGCAGATGACGAATTCCAGATCCGGCAGCCGCGCCTCGGGCGTGACGATCACCTCGTGCAGATGAACCTGCGGCCAGCCGGCGACCAGATCGTGGGGAATGGTGCCGATGCCGAACCCCTGATCCACCAGTTGCAGCATCGTGGCGAGCGAGGCCGACCCGTGCACGACCGCCGCCTGCCGTCGCGTGGGCGACAGCAGGTGATCCACCTGACGGTGCGGCAGGGTTCCCTTGGGAAAGGTGACGATGGGCAGATGCGCGATGTCGGCCACGTTGGCGGGCTGCGCCACGGTGAAATGCACGGCAGAGACGAACCACCCCAGGCTGACGGGCGGCAGCGGCGCCACCGTCGCCTCGCGCGGGGCCTGATCGCGCAGCAGCATCGCCACGTCCAACTGGTCCGCCACCAGCATCCGGGCCATCTGCTCGGACGTATCGACCGAAATCTCGAACCGCAGCAGGGGGTGGCGGCGGCGCAATTCGGTCAGCATCCGCGGCAGGACCGTATGGCTGAGGGTTTCGGCCACGCCCAACCGGACCACCCCCGCCATGACGTTCTGCGTCAATTCGTCCAGGATCCGGTCGCGCTGGGTGATCAGGGTCTCCGCCTCCTCCAGCAGGCGGCGGCCCACGGCGGTCAGGCGCACCCCGCGCCCGTCGCGTTCGAAGATCGTGATCTTCATCCGATCCTCCAGATGGCGCACCCGGCGCGAGATGGCCGACTGCGCCACCCCCGTCGCATCCGACGCGGCGCGAAAGCCCCCGTGCTGCACGATGGCCTGAATGATGAAGATGTCGCGGAACCCGAACATGATGCGCCATCATCCCCGCCCGGCCGCCCCCGTCAAGACGGCGGGCGCAGCAGAAAAATCCCCGCCTCGTGTCTTTTCCCCTTGCGCGGTGACGGCCCGGACAGTATGCACCGCCCATCCCAGTGTGGCCCGTTCGTCTATCGGTTAGGACGTCAGGTTTTCAACCTGAAAAGAGGGGTTCGACTCCCCTACGGGCTGCCACATTTTCCAAAGATTTGCCTCGCCATTTCCCCTGTCTCCGCTAGGTTCGCGGGAAAGGCGCGGGGGCTTGATGGATACGGATATCGCGATTGCGGGGGCGGGACTGGCCGCCGCGCTGACGGCGCTGCGCCTGCGCGCCCTGCCGGATGCCCCCCGCGTCACCTTGATCGACAGCGCCACCCCGTTCGTGGGCCGCACATGGTCGTTTCACGACGATGACGTCACCGGGGACGATCTGCGCTGGATCTCCCCCGCGATCGCCGCGCGCTGGCAGGGGCAGGACGTGCGCTTTCCCGATTACCGCCGGACGTTGGACAGCGGATATGCCACCATCCGCCCCGAAACGATGGCCCGCGCCGTGGCCGATTGCGGGGTCCGCATCGTGCAGGGACAGGTGACGACGCTGGCCGCCGACCATCTGACGGTGGACGGCACCGCCCTGCGCGCGCCGCTGGTCATCGACGCCCGCGGGGCCGCGCCCCACCCCGCGCTGCGGGTGGCCTGGCAGAAGTTCCTGGGGCAAGAGGTGGCGCTGACCGCCCCCCACGGCCTGACCCGCCCCGTCATCATGGACGCCACCGTCGATCAGCTCGACGGCTATCGCTTCGTCTATCTTTTGCCGTTTTCACCGACCCGCCTGCTGATCGAGGATACGCGGTATTCCGATGGGCCGGAGGTGGATGCCAAGGCCTTTCGCGCGGGCATCGCCGCCTATGCCCAAGGCCAAGGCTGGACCATCGCCGATGTGCTGGCCGAGGAGACGTCCTCCCTCCCCCTCGCGCTCGACTACGACGCGGCGCGGTTCTGGGCGGATGCGGCCCTGCCCCGCATCGGGATGCGGGCGGCGCAGTTCCATCCCGTCACCGGCTATTCCCTGCCCGACGCCGTGCGCACCGCGAATGTCGTCGCGCGGCATTGGCACGAGGGGTCGGAGGCGCTGGCCCGCCATCTGACGTCCGACGCGCTGACCCGTGCCAGACGGCAGGGCTTTTACCGCATGTTGAACCGGATGCTGTTCCGCGCGGCCGACCCCGCCCAGCGCCGCCATGTGATGCAGCGATTCTACACCTTGCCCGAGCCGCTGATTGCGCGTTTCTATGCCGGACGGACCACGCCCGCCGATATGGCCCGCATCCTGATCGGCAAACCACCCGTCTCCATTCCCCGTGCCCTGCGCGCCCTGCCCCGAAGGACCCTGCCATGACCGAACGTAACGCCGCCGTCATCGGTGCGGGCCTGGGAGGTCTGGCGCTGGCCATCCGCCTGCAATCGGCGGGCATCCAGACGACCGTGTTCGAAAAGCGCGACCTGCCCGGCGGGCGGGCCTATGTCTATCGCGATGCGGGCTTCACCTTCGATGCGGGGCCGACGGTCATCACCGACCCGGACTGCCTGAAGAAGCTGTGGGCGCTGTCGGGGCGGCGGATGGAGGATTACGTCACCCTGCTGCCCGTCACCCCGTTCTATCAGCTGTGCTGGGAGGACGGCTATCGCTTCGATTACGCCGACGATCAGGACGCCATCGACGCGCAGATCGCCGCCAAAAGCCCCGAGGACGTGGAAGGCTATCGCCGCTTTCTCGCCTATTCCCGCGACGTCTATCGCGAGGGGTATGAAAAGCTGGGCACAGTGCCGTTCCTGCATTTCAAGTCGATGATCAAGGCGGGGCCGCAACTGGCCCGGCTGCAAAGCTGGCGCAGCGTTTATTCCATGGTGGCGAAATTCATCAAGGACGACCAGTTGCGGCAGGCGTTCAGCTTCCACACCCTGCTGGTCGGCGGCAACCCGTTCGAGACCTCGTCGATCTATGCCCTGATCCATGCGCTGGAACGTCAGGGCGGGGTCTGGTTCGCCAAGGGCGGCACGGGGGCGCTGGTGCACGGGATGGTGAACCTGTTCCAGGATCTGGGCGGCACCATCCATTGCAACGCCGAGGTGGAGGGGATCGACACCGAAGGCAACCGCGCCACCGCCCTGCGCGTGAACGGCACGCGTCAGCCCTTCGACATGATCGCGTCGAACGCCGATGTGGTCCACACCTACCGCAAGCTGCTGGCCGATCCGAAGGGGGAAAAGCTGGCGGCGAAACGCCATTCGATGTCGCTTTTCGTCACCTATTTCGGGCTGCGCGGCGCGCGGCCGGACCTGCGGCACCACATGGTCCTGTTCGGCAACCGCTACCGCGATCTGATCCAGGAGATTTTTCACGGCCACGACCTGCCGGACGACTTTTCGCTCTATCTCCACGCGCCCTCGGTCACGGATGACAGCCTGGCCCCCGAAGGGTGCAGCGCCTATTACGTCCTTTCGCCCGTGCCGCATCTGGGGCAGGCCGCGATCGACTGGGACGTGGTGGGGCCCCAATACCGCGACCGGATTCTGGATTACCTTGAGGCGCGGTATATCCCCAACCTGCGCCGCGATCTGATGACCGTGCGCCACTTCACTCCCTTCGATTTCCGCGATGAGCTGAACGCCCATCACGGCAGCGCGTTTTCCATCGAGCCGATCCTGACCCAAAGCGCGTGGTTCCGCCCCCACAACCGGGACGAGCGGTTGACGAACATGTATATCGTCGGCGCGGGCACCCATCCCGGCGCAGGCATTCCGGGCGTCGTCGGTTCGGCCGAGGCGACGGCGGGGCTGATGATATGACCGACGCCGTTCTGCGCGGGGCCGAGGCGTCGATCGCCAAGGGGTCGCAAAGCTTTGCCGCCGCCGCGCGGATTTTTCCGGCGGATGTGCGGGCCGATTGCGTCATGCTCTATGCCTGGTGCCGCCACGCGGATGACGTGATCGACGGGCAGGATCTGGGCCACGCCCAGCGCGCCGATTTCCGCGCGGGACAGCGCGCGCGGCTGGTCACCCTGCGCGCCCAGACCGAGGCCGCGCTGCACGGCGCGCCGCAGACCGATCCCGTCTTCGAATCCCTGCGCCGGGTGGTGGAACGCAACGCCATTCCGCCGCGTCATCCTCTGGCGCTGATCGACGGATTCGCGATGGATGTGGAGGAAAAGCACTACGCCACGACCGACGATCTTCTGACCTATTGCTACCACGTGGCGGGGGTCGTCGGGGTGATGATGGCTCAGATCATGGGCGTGCGGGACGAACGGACACTGGACCGCGCCTCCGACCTTGGGATCGGGTTCCAGCTGACCAACATCGCGCGCGACGTGATGGAGGATGCGGCGGCGGGCCGATGCTATATCCCCGATGATATCCTGGCGGCCACCCCCACCCGCTATGCCGCCGCGCTGCGGCTTCTGGACATGGCCGAGGCGTATTACGACAGCGCGCTGGACGGCATCGCGGAATTGCCGCCGCGTTCGGCCCTGGCCATCGCCGCCGCCCGCCGCGTCTATCGCGCCATCGGGGAAAAGCTGCGCAAGGGCGGGCCGGAGGCGTGGGAGCGGCGGATCAGCACCACGAAGGCCGAAAAGGCCGCGCTGTTCACCGCCGCCTTGGGCGATGTGGCCCGCAGCCGGTTCCGCACGCCGTCGCCGCGGGTCGGGCTTTATTCCCGCCCTTCCTGAACGTCGCGCATCAGGTTGCGGTCGGCGCGTTTGTTCTGGTCCAGCTCTTTCACCAGCGTTTTCACCGGCCTGGCCCAGATGAAGCCGAAGGACACGCAGCCTTCCTTCCCCTCCACCGCGTGATGCAGGCGGTGCGCTTGATAGAGACGTTTGGCATAGCCCTTGCGCGGGATGTAGTGGAACGGCCAGCGTTTGTGCACCAGCCCGTCATGGGCGATGAAATATAGGATCCCATAGATCAGCACACCGATCCCCAGCCAGGTCGCCGGACGCCACAGCCATTCCCCCGCCACGAACAGCCCGATGGAAAACAGCGCGAAGACGACGGCATAAAGGTCGTTCAGTTCGAACATGCCGTGCGTTTCCTCGTGGTGGGATTTGTGCCAACCCCAGCCCCAGCCGTGCATGATGTATTTGTGCGACGCCCACGCCACCCATTCCATGAAGGCCACCGTGGCGATGACGACGACGATCGGCAGGATCCACGACATCACGCCGCCCCCTTGCCCACGCGGGCAATCAGCAGATCGCGGTCGAACACCTGCCCGATCATCCAGTGGAAGGGCGCGAAGTCCAGGCCCGCCGCCTCCAGCGCATGTTGCGCCTGAAGCAGCAGGTCCAGACAGCGGCGCAGCGCCAGTTCCGGCCCCAGACGCGCGACCAGCGTGTCCTTGCCCGCATCCTTGCCCACGTCCTTGCCGAATTCGACCCGCGATTTCAGCGCATCCCCCAGATCGTCGGCGATCTGGAACGCCTGGCCCAGATCGCCCGCGAACCGGCGCAGATGGGCACGGCAATCGTCGGAACGCCCTGCCAGAATCGCCCCCATCTCGGCCGCGGCGATCAGCAGGACGCCGGTCTTCATCCGGTTGACGCGGTCGATGTGATCCACGCTGCCCGTCCCTTCCGGGCCGTTCACGTCGTAATCCTGCCCCGCGACCAGCCCGTTCCAGCCCACGGCGTCCGACATGACCCGGACCAGCGCCACGCGCTGCGCGTCCGTCGCCTCCACCGCGCCCAGAACACCGAAGGACTGGTTCAACAGCCCCACGGCCCCCAGAATCGCCGTCGCCTCCCCCCAGGTCACATGGGTCGCCGCCGCCCCGCGCCGCAGATGCGCATCATCCATGCAAGGCAGATCGTCCAGGATGAGAGAGGCCGAGTGCACCATCTCAAGCGCCACGCCGGCATCCAGAACCGCCGCATCCATCCGCCCCGCCACCAGATGCAGGATGAAAGGGCGCATCCGCTTGCCGGGGCTCAGCACCGCTTGCGACGAAGCCTGACGCAACCGCGATGGCGCGTCGGACGTGGCGCCCAGCACCACCTCAAGCCGGTGGTCCAGCGCCGCGCGAAACCGGTCGAAGGTTTCGGCATGGCGCGGTCCGGGGTGCAGGTCTGGCGTCATGTTCATAAGTATGCGATCGCTTCGGTTTGCCGGGGCTGTCAGTGCGACTATCTGGAAGCAAGGCCCCCCTTGTCAAACCCAACCTGCGGAAACCTCATGACCACGGAACGAAAGTCGCAGCATCTGGACATCGTGCTGGACGGTCGGGCGGCGGGGTCGGGGGACACGGGGCTGAACGCGGTGCGCTTTGCCCACAACGCCCTGCCGGATCTGCACATGGATGCGGTGGACCTGTCCACCCGCTTTCTGAACCGCCCCGTCGCCTTGCCGATCTTCGTCAGTTCGATGACGGGCGGACCGGCGCGGGCGGCGGACATCAACCGTAATCTTGCCATCGCCTGTCAGGCAACGGGGGTGGCGCTGGCCGTCGGGTCGCAGCGCGTCGCGTTGGAGGATGGGGCCGCCGGGGGCCTGGATGCCGACCTGCGGCGGCTGGCCCCGGACATTCCAATTCTGGCCAATCTGGGCGCGGCGCAAATGAACCTCGGCTACGGCGTGGACCATGCCCGCCGCGCGGTGGAGGGGATCGGGGCCGACGCCCTCATCATCCATCTGAACCCATTGCAGGAGGCGCTGCAGCCCGAGGGCGACCGCGACTGGCGCGACCTTCCGGCGAAGATCGGGGCGCTGGCCCGCCATCTGGATGTTCCGCTGGTGGTGAAGGAGGTGGGCGCGGGCCTGTCGGGCACACTCGCCCGACGCCTGGCGGATGAGGGCGTCGGCATCTTCGACACCGCCGGTTCGGGCGGCACAAGCTGGGCGGCGGTGGAGGCGGCCCGCAACACCGATCCCGTCCGGGCCGCCATCGCGGACGCGTTCGCCGACTGGGGCATTCCCACCGCCACCTCCATCCGGCAGGTCCGCGCCGCCTGCCCCGACGCGACGGTCCTCGCCTCGGGCGGGATCGCCACGGGGTTGGACGTGGCGCGCGCGGTGCGCCTTGGGGCGGACATGGCGGGGGTGGCGGGGGCGATCCTGCCCGCCGCCGTGCAGGGGCCGGAGGCGGTGGCCGACGCCTTCGCCGTTCTGGAAGGGCAGTTGCGCGTTGCCTGCTTCTGCACCGGATCACGCGATCTTGCCGCCCTGCGCATGGCCGAACTGCTGTAAATCCCCTTCCGCGAAGGCCGCGCGTCGTCTATATGCGCGCGATGACCCAGAACCCGCCGAACCTCCGCCCGGATCTTGCCCCGAAGATCCAGATCGACGCCAACCCGCGCGCGGGCCAGCCGACCATCGGCATGGTCAGCCTTGGCTGCCCCAAGGCGCTGGTGGACAGCGAACGCATCCTGACCCGCCTGCGGGCGGAAGGATATGCGATCAGCCCCGATTACAAGGGCGCGGATGCGGTCATCGTCAACACCTGCGGGTTTCTCGATTCCGCCAAGGCCGAAAGTCTGGACGCCATCGGCGAGGCGCTGCGCGAAAACGGCAAGGTTCTGGTCACCGGATGTCTGGGGGCCGACCCCGAATACATCACCGGCGCGCACCCCAAGGTCATGGCCGTCACCGGCCCCCACCAGTATGAGGCGGTGCTGGACGCCGTGCACAAGGCCGTGCCGCCGAAGCCCGATCCCTTCGTCGATCTGCTGCCCCAGCAAAGCGTCAGCCTGACGCCCCGCCATTACAGCTATCTCAAGATTTCCGAAGGCTGCAATCACGCCTGCAAGTTCTGCATCATCCCCGACATGCGCGGCAAGCTGGCCAGCCGCCCGGCCCACGCCATCCTGCGCGAGGCGGAGAAGCTGGTCGATGCGGGCGTCAAGGAACTGCTGGTCATCAGCCAGGACACCTCCGCCTATGGCGTGGACCGCAAGCACGACATGGCCCCGTGGAAGGGCGGCGAGGTGCGGGCGCACATCACCGATCTGGCGCGGGAACTGGGGCAGCTCGGCGCGTGGGTGCGGCTGCATTACGTCTATCCCTATCCCCATGTGCGCAACCTGATTCCGCTTATGGCGGAGGGGCTGGTGCTCCCCTACCTCGACATTCCGTTCCAGCACGCCCATCCCGACACGTTGCGCCGCATGGCGCGTCCGGCGGCGGCGGCCAGGACGCTGGACGAAATCGCGGCCTGGCGCGCCGCCTGCCCCGACATCACCCTGCGTTCCACCTTCATAGTCGGCTATCCGGGCGAGACGGAGGCCGAGTTCCAGACCCTGCTCGATTGGCTGGACGAGGCGCAGTTGGACCGCGTCGGCTGCTTCCAATACGAAAACGTCGCGGGGGCGCGGTCGAACCTCTTGCCCGACCATGTGGCCCCCGAGGTGAAGCAGGACCGCTGGGACCGCTTCATGGAAAAGGCCCAAGCCATTTCCGAGGCGAAGCTGGCGGCCAAGGTCGGCAGCCTGCAACAGGTCATCGTGGACGAGGTGGACTCCGACGGCGCCACCTGCCGCACCAAGGCCGACGCGCCCGAAATCGACGGCAACCTGTTCATCGACGAAGGGTTCGAGGGGCTGAAGCCGGGTGACATGGTCACCGTGCGGGTGGAAGAGGCCAGCGAATACGACCTCTGGGGGCGGCAGGTCTAGGCGACCTCCGCCACCACCCGCCGGATTTCCCGCAGACATTCGGGGGTGGAGAACCGATGGTCCGCCCCGCCGATCACCATCATCTGTTTGTCCGGCCCGTCGATATGCTGGATCAGGCGCATGGCGACCGAAACCGGCACATCCGCATCCGCCGTCCCTTGCAGCAGCCGCACGGGGAACCCGAAGGCCAGGGGCGAGCGCAGGACCAGCCGCTCCCGCCCATCCTCGATCAGACGCCGCGTGATCGGCGTCGGCTCGCCGTATGGGGACGGCATGGGATAGACGCCCGCCATGACCTGCGCGCGCTGATCCTCGTCAAAGGCGTCCCACATCAGATCTTCGGTGAAGTCGGGCGCGGCGGCGATGCCGACGAAGGCCGCCACCCGCTCCGGCATCTCGCGCGCCAGCAGAAGTGAAATCCAGCCCCCCATCGACGATCCGACCAGAACGACCGGCCCCGCCACCAGCGACAGGGCGGCGCGGGCATCCTCATACCAATCGCCGATGCACCCATCCTCGAACCGTCCGCCCGACAGGCCGTGGCCGGAATAATCGAACCGCAGGAAGGTCCGCCCCTGCGCGGCGGCCCAATCGCGAAGGTCCAGCGCCTTCGTCCCCTCCATGTCGGAACGGAAACCGCCCAGGAACACCACCGCCGGGCCCGCCCCCACGGTCAGGTCATAGGCGATGCGGCGGCCCTCGGGCGTGGTCAGAAAATCGGTCATGGGTGTCTCCTTTGATCGCACCCTAGCGCGGGGCGCGGTTGACTTTCCAGCCCCGCCCCGCGACAACCCCTGCGACATACCCGCAACCGGGCGTTCCGTGGGCGCCAAACCGACGAGGAGCCGCATATGGCCCAGATCACCCTGACCTTTCCCGATGGCAATCAACGCGCCTTCGACGCGGGCGTCACGCCCGGCGATGTGGCCTCGGCCATCTCCACCAGCCTTGGCAAGAAGGCCATCTCGGCCACGGTGAACGGCGCGCATCACGACCTGCAATGGCCGATCGACGAGGATGCCAGCATCGCCATCCACACCATGCAGGACAACGCCCAGGCGTTGGAGCTGATCCGCCACGATTTCGCCCACGTCATGGCCCGCGCGGTGCAGGAGCTGTGGCCGGACGTGAAGGTCACCATCGGCCCCGTCCGCGATCAGGGCTGGTTCTATGATTTCGACCGGGCGGAACCGTTCACGCCCGAAGACCTTGGCGCGATCGAGGCGAAGATGAAGCACATCATCAACGCGCGCGAGCCGGTGAAGACCGAGGTCTGGGACCGCCCCCGCGTCCGCGCCCATTACGAGGCGGCGGGCGAGCCGTTCAAGGTCGAACTCCTGGACCGCATTCCGGGCGATGAGCCGATCCGCATGTATTGGCACGGGCCCTGGATGGACCTGTGCCGTGGCCCGCACCTGCAGAACACCGGACAGCTTCCGGCGGATGCGTTCAAGCTGACCTCGGTCGCCGGGGCCTATTGGCTGGGGGACAGCACGCGGCCCATGTTGCAGCGCATCTATGGCGTGGCCTTCAAGAACCGCGAGGATCTGAAAGCCCATCTTCTGATGCTGGAGGAAGCCGCCAAGCGCGACCACCGCAAGCTGGGCCGCGAGATGGAGCTGTTCCACCTGCAGGAAGAAGCGCCGGGCATGGTGTTCTGGCATCCGAACGGCTGGCAGATCTATCGCACGCTGGAAGATTACATGCGCGGCAAGCAGCGCGCGGCGGGGTATAAGGAAATCCGCACGCCGCAGGTGCTGGACCGCATCCTGTGGGAAAAGTCCGGCCACTGGGAAGCCTATCGCGAGAATATGTTCATCGTCGAGGTGGACGAGGAAGGCGCCAAGGAAAAGCGCATCAACGCGCTGAAGCCGATGAACTGCCCCTGCCATGTGCAGGTCTATAACCACGGCATGAAATCCTATCGCGACCTGCCGCTGCGGCTGGCCGAGTTCGGGTCCTGCCACCGCTACGAATCCTCGGGCTCCATGCACGGGTTGATGCGGGTGCGCGGCTTCGTGCAGGACGATGGCCACATCTTCTGCACCGAGGATCAGATCGAAAGCGAATGCGCGGGCTTCATCTCGCTTCTGTCCGAAGTCTATCGCGATCTTGGGTTCGAAAAGTTCGACATCAAGCTGTCCACCCGCCCCGATGTCCGCATCGGCACCGACGAACAGTGGGACAAGGTCGAAGGCGCGCTGAAGGGCGCGATCGAGAAGCTGGGCCTGCCCTACGAGATCAACGAGGGCGACGGCGCTTTCTACGGCCCCAAGCTGGATTTCAAGCTGACCGACGCGATCGGCCGCGAATGGCAGTGCGGCACGTTCCAGGTCGATCCCAACCTGCCCGAACGGCTGGACGCGCAATATATCGGCGAGGATGGCGGCAAGCACCGTCCCTACATGCTGCACCGCGCGGTTCTGGGCAGCTTTGAACGGTTCATCGGCATCCTGATCGAAAACTATGCCGGCAAGCTGCCCTTCTGGCTGGCCCCGCGTCAGGTGGTCGTGGCGGCCATCGTGTCGGATGCCGACGATTACGCGCGCGAGGTGGCCGAGGCGCTGAAGGCCGCGGGCGTGCGGGCCGAAACCGATCTGCGCAACGAAAAGATCAACTACAAGGTCCGCGAACATTCGGTGGGCAAGGTGCCGGTCATCCTCGCCGTCGGCATGCGCGAGGTGGAGGAGCGCACCGTCTCCGTCCGCCGTCTGGGCGAAACCCGGACCGAAAGCGCCACGCTGGACGACATCGTCGCCAGCCTATCGGCGGATTCGGCAATCCCCCGGTGACCGGGCCCGCCTTCCGTGCCATCATCGGCGCGGGAGGCACCTCTATGACACGCTACCGCGCACCGGCCCGGGCCTTGCACTGGATCACCGCCGTTCTGGTTCTGGCGACGATTGCGGCCGGCCTTCTGATGGTGCGCGACGATGCGCCCTTCGGCGACGCGCTGTTCCTGTTTCACAAGAATGTCGGCGTGGTGATCCTGATTCTGGTGGCCCTGCGGCTGGCCTGGCGCGCGATCAGCCCGCCACCCCCCCTGACCGTTCCGCTGGCGGGGGTGGCGAAGGCCACGCATTGGGCGCTTTATGCCACGCTGATCGTTCTGGGGGTGTCGGGCTATGTCCGCGTCACCGCCGGGGGGTTCCCGCTGGAGATCGTGGACCTGCTGGGCCTGCCGCGCATGGAAGGCGATCCGCAGGTGGCCGACACCGCCAAGCGCGTCCACTGGGCCGCGCATTACGTCATCATCGGTCTGACCCTGCTGCACATGGCGGCGGCAGCGCGGCACGGGCTGCGCCGCGACGGGGTCATGGGCCGGATGCTCTGATCCGCGCGGCCTCGCGCTCAAGCCACAGGGCGGTGATGATCAACGGGGCATTCTGCACCTCGCCGCTCGCCACCAGCCCCATCAGGTCGGACAGGGACATGAGGTGGCCGCGAATGTCCTCCGCCTCCCCCTCCATCCCGAACACCCCCGCCGCATCGTCCGGCAAATCGGTCACGGCGACATAGGCATAGATGAATTCCGCCTTCGCCCCCGGCGAAGGATAGAAGGACGACACCCGCTCCAACCCCTCAAGGGTCAGGCCCGCCTCCTCCACCGCCTCGCGGCGCGCGGCCACCTCGGGCGTTTCGCCCGCGTCGATGCGGCCCGCGATCGCCTCGATCTGCCATGGCTGCGGATCGTCGCGGCCGTAGGGGCCGGGGCGGAACTGCTCCACCACCAGCACGCGGTCGCGCACGGGATCATAGGGCAGCACCGTCACCGCATCGCCCGAGATGAAGACGGCCCGATTGACAACCTCGCTTGGCGTGCCGTCGAAGCGGCGGAACGTCAGATCGTATTCCTCCACGGCAAAGAAGTGGGCGTAGGGCTGGATGCGCCGGACCTCGTGGATGTCCTGCGGCATGGCATCGTGGCGGCGCGTTGTCGGGGCGGCCTCGGCCCGCGCGCGGCTGGTTGCGGCGACGCGCATCTGCCCCAGACGCCGCGCGACCTGCGCCGCATCGCGCGCGCCCATCAGCGCCATGACATCGCGCGCAAGGAACCGGCCCGCCGGATCATCGACCACGTCGCCCGCCGTCACGGCTTGAAAGAAGGCACGCCGCGCCGTCACCTGCGCGGCGTCGTCCCCGTCCACGATCTGTTGCACGGGGCGGGTGCGGATGTCGGTGGTCATGGCGTCAATCCTCGGAATTCGCCCGATCTTCGCGCATCGACGCCAGAGCGTCCAGCGCCCGTTGCCGCCCTGCCCCCAGATCGACCAGGGCCGGGGCGGGCTTGGCCTTCGGGTCCAGCTTCCATGACCGAGGTGCGGCGTCGAAGAAGGCCAGCGCGGTCTTGGGCGGATGCGCCTGCCCCTCGGCCCGCCAGCGGGCGACATAAGCGCCCTTGGCATCGAACTTCTTCGCCTGCGTTTCCGGGTTGAAGATGCGGAAGAAGGGCGAGGCATCCGGCCCCGACCCGGCCACCCATTGCCAATTGAGCGCGTTCGAGGCCGGATCCCAGTCGGTCAACGTCTCCTCGAACCAGGCCAACCCGATGCGCCAATCGGTCAGAAGGTGTTTGGTGAGATAGCTTGCCACGATCATCCGCGCGCGATTGTGCATCGTGCCGGTCACGAACAGTTCGCGCATCGCGGCATCGACGATGGGCTGGCCGGTCCGGCCCTGCCGCCACGCCTCGGCATCCCTGGACTCCTTGCGCCACGGGAAATCCTGCCACCCGTCGCGCCAGCTTCGGTCGGGCAGATGCGGCGTGTGCCACAGCAGGTGATGGGCGTAATCGCGCCAGGCCAGTTCGCGCAGGAACAGCTCTGCGCCCTTCGATCCGTCGTGCAGCGCCTCCATCCCCGCGTGCCACAGGGTCCGGGGCCCGATTTCGCCATAGGTCAGGTTTTCCGACAGCCCCGACGTCCCCTCCTCCCCCATGTCGTCCCGCGCGCGGGGATAGGCGTCAAGGCGTTTGAGGAAGGCGCGAAACCGGGCGCTGGCGGCCTCTTCCCCCACCACGGCATAGGGTGCCACGACCGCCGCACCGCGATTCATCGCCGCCCCCATCGCCCAATCCCCCAGCCGGTCCGATGCGGGCCAGGTTTCGGGCGCGTGGAAGCTGCGATGCGACGGCGCGGGGGCCGCCACCCCATGTTTGCGCAGCGCGTTCCAGAAGGGGGTATAGACCTTGTAATGCCCGCCCGCCCCGGTCGAGATCGCCTCGGGCGGGACCAAGGTGTGCCCGTGATGGGCATGGGCGGCGATGCCCTTGGCCTGCAGCGCCTTGGCCACGCGTCCGTCGCGGTCCCGCGCGGCGCGGTCGTGCAGGATGGTCCAGTGGACATCCGACGCGCCCACCTCGGCCGCCAGCGCGGGCAGCACCTCCTCGGCCTTGCCGCGCCGCAGGATCAGGCGGCTGCCCTTTTCCTCCAATCGTTTGGCAAAATGGCCGATCGCCTCGCCCAGCCGCCATTTCGGGGCGGCGGCCGTGGCCTCCGTTTCTGGGTCGAGGATGAAGACCGGAACCAGCGGGCACCCGCTGTCCAGCGCCGCGGTCAGCGCGGGCGAATCGCTGGTGCGCAGATCGCGCCGAAGCCACAGGATCATGGTCATCGGGCGACGCGGACCACCGTCCGCCCCCGCACATCGCCGTTCAGGATTTTCGCCGCATGTCCGGGCAGGTCGGTCAAGTCGATCTCGTATGTCATGGCCTGCAACTTATCGCGCGGCATCTCGTTCGCCAGCCGGTCCCAGATGCGGGTGCGCAACGGCGCGGGACAGGTGACCGAATCAATCCCCAGAAGCGCCACGCCCCGCAGCAAAAGCGGGATCAGCGACAGATGCGCCGATGCGCCCCCCGCCAGCCCGATCGCCGCCACGCCCGCGCCGGGGCGCATCGCGGCCAGCACATGGGCCAGCCCGTCCCCCCCCACCGCGTCGATCGCCCCGCCCCAGCGGGCACTGTCCAGCGGGCGCGCGTCGCCCGATGGGCGCGGCACCACCTCCGCCGCGCCCAGATCCCGCAGATAGGATCCGTCGCGCCCCGTCATCGCCGCCACGCGATAACGGTCGGCCAGAAGCGCCACCGCCACCGACCCGACCCCGCCCGAGGCGCCGGTGACCAGAACCTCCGCCCCGGCCTCCATCCCCCGATCCTCCAACGCGACCAGCGCCTGCATGGCCGTGAACCCCGCCGTGCCCAGCGCCATCGCATCGCGCAAGGACAGGCCCTTGGGGCACGGGACCAGCCAATCGGCCTTCACCCGCGCGCGTTCGGCATACCCGCCCCAATGACGCTCGCCCACATGCCAGCCGGTCAGGATCACCCGATCCCCCACGGCGAATCGGTCATCCTGCGAGGCCGTCACCCGCCCCGCCAGATCGACCCCCGGCACATGCGGAAACCGGCGGACCAACCCGCCCCGCCCCGCCAGAACCATCCCGTCCTTGTAATTCAGCGAGGACCATTCGACCGCGACCGTCACCTCCCCCTCGGGCAGGTCATCCTCGGTCAGGTGATGCAGGGCGGGCGGCCCGTTGTCGGACACCAGAAGCGCGCGGAACATTCAGATCCCTCCGTTTGGCCCAAGATTTAGGCGTCCGTCCCCCCGTGCCAAGATCGCATCTTGCGATGGGGCGGTCCGCGCGATTATCGTCCCACCCACCTCCCCTGCCGCAAAGGATATGCCCCATGCCGCTCAAGTCCGTCCTCGGGGCCGCCTCGGCCCTTGCCCTTGCCGGTCCGGCACTCGCCGCCGACCGCGATCTGATCGTCCTCGACTGGGCGGGGTTCGAGATTCCGGCGCTGGTGCAGACCTATGTCGATGCCCATGGCGACGCGCCCACATGGTCGCTGTTCGGCGACGATGACGAGGCGTTCCAGAAGGTCGCCGCGGGCTTTCGCGCCGATGTCGGCCATCCCTGTTCGCAGATGGTGTCGAAATACCGCGATGCCGGCCTGATCGAACCGTGGGACGTGGCCCGCATTCCGAACTATGCCAAGATCGACGCGCGGTTCACGGATTCCGAGATTTTCAAGGATGACGAGGGCGTGTGGTTCATCCCGACCGATTACGCCTACACCGCCATCGCCTACAACCCCGACACCGTCCCCGAGGAGGATGTGGCAAGCGTTCAGGTCTTCGCCAATCCGAAATATGCGGGCCGCATCTCGCTGCCCGACAACACCGACGACATCTGGGCGCTGGCCTATCTGGCGACGGGGGTGACCGACTGGACCACCGCGACCGAGGAACAGTTCGAGGCCGCCGCCCAATGGCTGCGCGACGTGCATCCCAATGTCGTCGCCTATTGGGCCGACCCGTCGGAACTGACGCAGCTGATGGCGGGCGGGCAGGTGCAGGTGGCCTGGTCGTGGAACGACGGCGTGGCCCTGATGCAGAACGACGGCTATCCCGTCGGCTTCAACCGCGAAGCGCAGGAAGGCGCATCGTCTTTCTTCTGCGGTTACGTCAACTTCAAGGACGGGCCGGGGGTCGAGGACAAGGCCTATGATTTCATCAACGCCTGGCTTGAGCCACAATCCGCGCCGGTGCTGGTGGAGAACATCGGCTATGCCCACACCAACCCCGACGGCATGGCGCTGCTGTCCGAAGACGAATTGAAGGCCGCCTATCTGGATCCGGTGGACACGACGCTTCTGGCCCAGACCCCGATCCCCGTCGAACGCCGCGACCGCATGGTCGAGACGTTCGAACAGATCAAGGCCGGGTTCTGATCACTTCAGCGGATCGTGGCCCCAGTTCATCAGGGAATAGCGCCAGGCGCTGTGTTCCTTGTCCGATTTGGGGCCACCCTGCGCCGTGTGGCGCTTGATATAGCCGACGACCTTGGCCATGTGCGACCAGTCGTCTTCAGTCAGGTCCGCCTTCTTCTTGTCCTTGATGCGCAGGATGTGGCGGCCCGACTGATGGCCCACACTCTCCCCTTCTCCCGCGCCGACCGACTTGCTCTCATCGGTGTCCAGCCATTTTTTCAGGGCGGCGGGGGTCATGTTCACCAGATCCTGCCATTCGCTCCACGTCTCGTCGTGATCGGCCATATCATCCTCCGTTTCGGGGTGAACCTGAAACACGGCGGCGGGGTTCCCCTTGTCGGCGCCGCCCCGGCGCTTTATATTGGGGGTGTTCGGGTTCGCCCGGACTATGGCGATAAACGCACCCGTAATAAGCGGATCGGACCCGGGGGCGGTACCCGGCGACTCCACCAACACTCCCTCGTTTGGGGCGGATGGGGTCGAAACAGGATCGACGAACGTCTAAAGGGGCCAGCTTTCGCTCGGTGAGGTACCACCGTAATCGGTCCGAATTGTACAGTTGCAAACGACAACCGTGCTCCGATGGCTGTTGCTGCGTAAGCAGTGATGACATCGAAACCTAAGTCCTTGCGCTTAGCCGCGTAAGGCGGGGTTCGCAGGCACCTGGCAACAGAAGCCTGCACTTTCCCTTTCCTTCGCCCCTGAATTGCCTATGCTCCGCCCAAAGACACGGAGGAAAGTTTGATGACCCGCAGCATCGATTACGGCACCCTGATGCACCGCGCGATGCGGACGCTGATCCAGAACGTGCTTGAGGATGTGGCGGCCAACGGTCTTCCCGGCGCGCATCATTTCTTCATCACCTTCGACACCACCCATGACGGGGTGGAGATGGCGGACTGGCTTCATGCTCGCTATCCCGAGGAAATGACGGTGGTGATCCAGCACTGGTTCGAAAACCTGACCGTCACCAACGAAGGGTTCACCATCACGCTGAACTTCGGCAACCAGCCCGAACCGATGGTCATCCCCTTCGACGCCGTGCGCACCTTCGTCGATCCGTCGGTGGAATTCGGCCTGCGCTTCGAAACGCAGGACGATCTGGAAGAGATGGAGGAGGACGAAGAGATGGACCCCGCGCCCGAACCCCCGCGCACGGATGCGCAGGTCGTCAGCCTGGATCAGTTCCGCAAGTAACGGACCTTGCGCGGCCCCGAACGGCGCGGCGCCGCATTGAACCGCCCTCCGTTCCGGCCTATCACGTTGGGCATAAACAGGAGGATGGTCATGACCGCGACCCGCACCGAAACCGACAGCTTCGGCCCGCTCGAAGTTCCCGCCGACAAATATTGGGGGGCGCAGACGCAGCGCTCCATCCAGAACTTCCCCATCGGGTGGGAAAAGCAGCCGGTCGCGATCATCCGCGCGCTTGGTGTGATCAAGAAGGCCTGCGCGCTGGTCAACAAGGCGCAGGGCGACATGGACGCCCAGACCGCCGACGCCATCGCCGCCGCCGCGACCGAGGTGATCGACGGGCGCTTCGACGACAACTTTCCGCTGGTCGTGTGGCAGACGGGGTCGGGCACCCAATCCAACATGAACGCGAACGAGGTCATCTCCAACCGCGCGATCGAGATGCTGGGCGGGACGATGGGGTCGAAGAAACCCGTCCACCCGAACGACCATTGCAACATGGGCCAGTCGTCCAACGACACCTTCCCCACGGCGATGCACGTCGCCATCGGCCTGATGGCGCGCGACACGCTGATCCCCGGCCTGGAAAAGCTGCACAAGGCGCTGGTGGCGAAGTCCGAGGAATTCAAGGACATCATCAAGATCGGCCGCACGCACACGCAGGACGCCACCCCCCTGACGCTGGGTCAGGAATTCGGCGGATATGCCCATCAGGTCGCCAAAGGGATCGAGCGGGTGAAGGCCTGCCTGCCCGACATCTATGAACTGGCGCAGGGCGGCACCGCCGTCGGCACCGGGCTGAACACCAAAAAGGGCTGGGACACGCGCGTGGCGGCGGAAATCGCCTCGATCACCGGCCTGCCCTTCGTCACCGCCCCCAACAAATTCGAATCGCTGGCCGCGCATGACGCGATGGTCATGTTCTCGGGCGCGCTGAAGACGGTGGCCGGATCGCTGTTCAAGATCGCGAACGACCTGCGCCTTCTGGGCTCCGGCCCCCGCTCCGGCCTGGGCGAACTGATCCTGCCGGAAAACGAGCCGGGATCGTCCATCATGCCGGGCAAGGTGAACCCCACGCAGGCCGAGGCGCTGACCATGGTCTGCGCGCATGTCATGGGCAACGACGCCGCCGTGGGCTTTGCCGGCAGCCAAGGGCATTTCGAGCTGAACGTCTACAACCCGATGATGTCCTACAACGTGCTGCAATCCATGCAGCTTCTGGGCGATGCGGCGGGGTCGTTCACCGACAACATGGTCGCGGGAACCCAAGCCAACACCGCGCGGATCGACAAGCTGATGAAGGAATCGCTGATGCTGGTGACGGCGCTGGCCCCTACCATCGGCTATGACAACGCGACCAAGGTGGCCAAGACCGCGCACAAGAACGGCACTACCCTGCGGGAGGAGGCGATCGCCCTCGGCTTCGTCGATGGTGAGACGTTCGACCGCGTGGTCCGTCCCGAGGACATGATCGGCCCGAAATGACCAAGGTCGTCAACCTGCGCGCCGCCCGCAAATCCCGCGAGCGGGAGGAGAGGCGCGCGCAGGGCGACGCCAATGCGGCGAAATTCGGCCGCACGAAGGCCGAACGCGACGCGCAGACGGCGCGGGCCGACAAGGCCCGCCGCGATCTGGACGGCCACGCCCGCGAATGAAGGGGCCGCAGAAACACTCCCTCACCCTGCGCGGCCACCGCACCTCCGTCACGCTGGAGCCGGAATTCTGGGACGCGTTCCGGCAGATGGCGGCGGCGCGGGATGTCGCCCTGAACGAACTGGCCGCCAGCATCGACGCCGAACGGGGGGAGGTGAACCTCGCCTCCGCCATCCGTGTCCATGTGCTGCGGTGGTTGCGGTCAGCCCAGACGGCTGAGGAACGGCACATGTTCCAAGAGGAAGAACGAAAAGGCCGAGAATAGCCCGGTCACCAGCGCGATTCCCACGATCAGAAGCAAGGCCCCCATCGCCTTTTCGATCACGCCCAT
>NZ_JALJAZ010000001.1:0-37500 GCF_022899245.1 Falsirhodobacter halotolerans | reverse complement strand
CAGGCGGGCGACGGCGTGCTTCTCCATGAACTCCGACATGTCGATGCGCACCATCGCCTGATCGTCGTCGAACAGATATTCGGCGACGGCCTTGGTCAGCTCGGTCTTGCCCACCCCGGTCGGCCCGAGGAACAGGAACGAGCCCAGCGGACGATTCTCGTCGTTCAGCCCCGCCCGCGCGCGGCGCACGGCATTGGCCACCGCCGTCACGGCCTGACCCTGCCCGATGACTCGGCGGCCCAACTCCTCCTCCATCTTCAGCAGCTTCTCCCGCTCCCCCTCCAGCATCTTGGAGGTGGGGATGCCGGTCCAGCGCTCGACCACCTCGGCAATCTGCTCGGGGCGAACGGCCTCTTCGACCATCAGCCCGTCGGTGGCATCGGCTTCAGCCAACTGCTTCTCCAACGCGGGGATCGTGCCGTATTGCAGCTCCCCGGCCTTGGCGAAGTTGCCTTCGCGTTTCGCCACGTCCAGATCGGCGCGGGCACGGTCCAGCCGCTCCTGCACATCGCGCGAGGCTTGCAGCTTGTCCCGCTCCGCCTGCCACTGGGCGGTCATGGCATCCGCCCGCTCGCGCAGGTTGCCCAGATCCTTCTCCAGCCGCTCCAGACGGTCCTTGCTGGCGGCGTCGTCTTCCTTCTTCAGGGCCTCCTGCTCGATCTGCATCTGCAGGATCTGGCGGTCCAGGGCGTCCAACTCCTCGGGCTTGCTGTCCACCTCCATCCGCAGACGGCTTGCGGCCTCGTCCACAAGGTCGATCGCCTTGTCGGGCAGGAAACGGTCGGTGATATAGCGGTGCGACAGCGTCGCCGCCGCGACCAGCGCCGAGTCGGATATCCGCACCCCATGGTGCAACTCATACTTCTCCTTGATCCCGCGCAGGATGCTGACCGTATCCTCCACCGTCGGCTCGGAAACCATCACCGGCTGGAACCGGCGGGCAAGGGCCGCATCCTTTTCCACATACTTGCGGTATTCGTCCAAGGTTGTCGCACCCACGCAGTGCAACTCCCCCCGCGCCAAAGCGGGTTTGATCAGGTTGGCCGCATCCATCGCGCCATCGGCCTTGCCGGCCCCGACCAGCGTGTGCATCTCGTCGATGAACAGGATGATCTCACCCGCCGCCGTCTCGATCTCCTTCAGGATAGCCTTCAGACGCTCCTCGAACTCGCCGCGATACTTCGCACCGGCGATCAGCGCGCCCATGTCCAAGGCCATCAGACGCTTGTTGCGCAGCGATTCCGGCACGTCGCCATCCACGATGCGCAGGGCCAGCCCTTCGGCAATCGCGGTTTTCCCGACGCCGGGTTCCCCGATCAGGACGGGGTTGTTCTTGGTCCGACGGCTCAGCACCTGCATCGTGCGACGGATTTCATCGTCGCGGCCGATGATCGGGTCGATCCGGCCCTGCTCGGCCGCCTCGGTCAGATCGCGGGCGTATTTCTTCAGCGCGTCGAAGCTGTCCTCGGCGCTGGCGCTGTCGGCCGTCCGACCTTTGCGGATGTCATTGATCGCGGAATTGAGGTTCTGGGCGCTCACGCCGCCCGCCACCAGCGCCTCCTTCGCCTTCGATGGCGTCAGCACCAGCGCGGTCAGCACGCGTTCGACAGGAACGAAACTGTCGCCCGCTTTCTTGGCAACCGTCTCCGCCTCGTCCAGCACCCGCACCAGCGCGGGATCCATGTAAGGCTGCGCGTCGCCCGACACCTTGGGCAGCTTGCCCATGGCCGTGCCCACCGCCTCGACCACGCGGGACGGATCGCCCCCCGCCGCCTGAATAAGGTTGGACGCCAGCCCCTGATCGTCATCCATCAGCGCTTTCAACAGATGTTCGGGCGCAAGCCGCTGGTGGCTTTCCCGCATCGCGATGGTTTGCGCCGCCTGAATGAAGCCGCGCGACCGTTCCGTGAACTTTTCCAAATTCATCGGTCTCTCCTTTTCCTCAAGCCCCCGGTCCTGCGCCCGCCGATGCGGCACGTCCGTCCGGGTCTCATGCCCCCAAGATGAGGTGCGGCCCACCGCCGTTCAATACGCCCGATCACAACTTTCGTGACTTCGCCGCCACATCGGGAACAATCTCCAATTTTCGTGGTTGACACCACGTAACAAAGGAAAAAGCCATGCGTATTCTTTCAGCCAAGATCGAACATGCCCGCAACGCCCGCGATTTCGGTCAGGTCGAAGCTTTGGTTTCCCTGATCGTGAAGGAGGACGGGCGTCCGGTCCCGTTCGAGGTGCGCATCCGCACGGCCGAGGACAGCCATGGCGAAAACCTGCGCGACCGCCTGATCGACAGCGCAAAATCGCTCTATATCGCCCGACTGGAGGCGCAGGCCGAAAAGATGCGCTTCGCCCACGCCGCCTGATCGACAGTTGACATGCGCGCCCATGCGGCGCATCCGTCCCCCGCAGCATTTGCGGGGGTTTTTTCATGTCCGACGACCGTCTTATCATCGCGCTGGATGTTCCGAACATCGTGCAGGGGCTTGAGCTTGCGGACCGGATCGGGGACGCGGCCTCTTTCTACAAGATCGGTCTGGGCATGTTGACGGGCGGCGGCTTCGCCCTTGCCAACGAATTGAAGCATGAACGCGGCAAGCGCGTGTTTCTGGACATGAAGCTGTTCGACATCGGGGCCACCGTGGAAGCGGCGGTGCGCGGCATTGCCCAGCATGGACTCGATTTCCTGACGGTTCATGGCGATCCGCAGGTGGTGCGGGCGGCGGCGGCCGGGGCGTCGGGGTCGGATACGAAGATCCTGGCGGTGACCATCCTCACCTCGCTGGACCGCGCCGATCTGGACGCGAACCTGATCCGCCCCGGCGATCTGGCCGAGATCACATTGGAACGCGCCGCCCGCGCGCTGGAGGCGGGGGCCGACGGCGTCATCGCCAGTCCGCAAGAGGCGGCAATGATCCGCGGCCTGCCCCAGGCGACCGGCAAGCTGATCGTGACCCCCGGCGTGCGCCCGACCGGCGCCACCTTGGGCGACCAGAAGCGTGTGGCCACGCCGGCGCAGGCCATCACCGACGGGGCCGACCATATCGTCGTGGGCCGCCCCGTCTGGACCGCCCCCGACCCGCAGGCCGCCGCACGCGCCATTCTGCGCGACCTTCCTCCCCGCGCATGAAAAAAGGGGCAGCGAAACGCTGCCCCCCTTCCCTTCAGATCATACCGATCAGGGCGCAGTCGTGGTCGACTCCGTCGTGCCGGTTTCTGGTGCCACGGTCGTATCCGGGACCACGGGCGTGGTTTCGGTCGTCGGGGCGGTCTGTTCGGTTGCCGCCGGTGCGGGCGGGGCCGTCGTCGTGTCGTTGCCGCCGGCAAAGGCGAACCAAAGGATCGCCAGAAGCGCGATCACTGCGGCGACGATCAGAAAAATCGAACTTCCGGAACGCTCCGTGTGCACTTGCTGCACAACGTGCGGGGATTCACGTTCAAGACGGTCGTCATTGCGATAGTCGGACATTGGTAGTCTCCTCTGTCTATGCCCCCCAACACACAAAGACGCGAGAAGGTTCCCGCCCTATCCGATCCGGCCGCGCACCCCGCCCGTCTGCCCCCGATCCAGCAGCAGATGGTCCAGAAGAACGGTCGCCATCATCGCCTCGGCCACCGGCACGGCGCGGATGCCGACGCAAGGGTCGTGACGGCCCTTGGTGACCAGATCCATCTCCTGTCCCGCCTCGTTGACGGTGCGTCGCGGGGTCAGGATCGAACTGGTCGGTTTCACCGCAAAGCGCACCACCACATCCTGCCCCGTGGAAATCCCGCCAAGGATGCCGCCCGCGTGGTTCGACAGGAATTCCGGCCCATCCGGGCCCATCCGCATCTCGTCGGCATTGTCGCGCCCCGTCAGGGTGGCGGCCGCCATGCCCTCGCCGATCTCCACCGCCTTGACCGCGTTGATCGACATCATCGCCGCCGCAAGATCGGTGTCCAGCTTGCCATAGATCGGTGCGCCCAACCCCGCCGGCACGCCCGAGGCGACAACCTCGATGACCGCGCCGACGGAATCGTGGTCCTTGCGCAACTGGTCCAGATACTCGGCCCAGGTCGCCGCCATCACCGGGTCGGGGCACCAGAAGGGGTTGTCGCCCACCGTGCCGATGTCCATCCGCGTCCGGTCGATCGCATGTGCGCCCATGCGCACCATCATCCCGGTGATCGTCAGATCCGGCGCCAGCGCCGTCAGCGCGGCCCGCGCCACGCCCCCCGCCGCCACCCGCGCCGCCGTCTCCCGCGCCGAGGAACGCCCACCGCCGCGATAATCCCGCAGCCCGTATTTCAGGTGATACGTCAGGTCCGCATGGCCGGGCCGGAACGCCGTCGCAATCTCGCCATAATCTTTGGACCGCTGATCGGTGTTCTCGATCATCAGCTGGATCGGGGTGCCTGTGGTCCGCCCCTCGAACACGCCCGACAGGATGCGCACGGCATCGGGTTCGCGCCGCTGCGTGGTGAAACGGCTGGTGCCGGGCTTGCGCCGATCCATCCAGACCTGCAGCCCCGCCTCGTCCAAAGGCACGCCGGGGGGGCAGCCATCCACGGTCGCGCCCAGCGCCGGCCCGTGGCTTTCGCCCCATGTGGTCACGCGGAACAGATGTCCGAAGGTGTTGATGCTCATACCCGCCCCCAAGATCGTCGCCTTCAGCCATAGGGCAATCCCCGCGCGGGGAAAACCCGCTTCCCGCTGGACAGCGCCGGGCTTCCCCCCTAAGTCCTTCCTAACCTCGGGGTGCCTTCGGGCTGAGATGCGTGACGCGAACCCGTCGAACCTGATCCGGTTGATCCCGGCGGAGGGAAGGTGCGCCGCAAGGGCCGTCTTCCCCGATGTAAGGAGGATGACATGCGCCTTGTTCTTGCCCTGATCCTGTTCCCCCTCGCCGCCACGGCCCAGGACCGCCCCGTGCTGGACGTGCTGACCTATGACAGCTTCACCACCGAATGGGGTCCCGGCCCGCAGTTGAAAACGCTGTTCGAGGCGGAGTGCGGCTGCACGCTGCGCTTCACCGCCCCCGGCGACGCCGCCGCCGTCCTGTCCCGCCTGAAGCTGGAAGGCGCGCGCAGCACGGCGGATGTGGTCCTTGGCCTTGATACGAACCTGATGGCGGATGCCAAGGACAGCGGGCTGTTCGTCCCCCTTGCCACGATCCCCGACACCGACCTGCCGGTCGATTGGACGGACGACACCTTCGCCCCCTTCGATTGGGGCTGGTTCGCCTTCATCCACACCACCGACATCACCCCGCCCACCAGCTTCGAGGATCTGGCCGCCTCCGATCTGCAGGTGGTGATCCAGGATCCGCGCTCCTCCACCCCCGGTCTTGGGCTGGCGATGTGGATCAAGGCGGAATACGGCCCCCGCGCGCCCGAAATCTGGGCCGCGCTGGCCGACAACATCCTGACCGTGACCCCCGGCTGGTCCGAGGCCTATGGCCTGTTCACCGAAGGCGAGGCGGACATGGTTCTCTCCTACACCACGTCGCCCGCCTATCACATTCTGGCCGAAGGGGACGACACCAAGGCCGCCGCGATCTTTCCCGCCGGGCATTACCTGCAGGTCGAACTGGCGGGAAAACTGGCCGCCACCGATCAGCCCGATCTGGCGGACCGCTTTCTGACCTTCCTTCTGACCCCCGCGGCGCAAGAGGTCATCGCCACCACGAACTGGATGTATCCCGCGCGCGCCGTGCCGCTGCCCGAGGGATTCGACCGCCTTCCGCGCCCCGAAAAAACCATCTTCCTGTCACCTGACGATGTCCGCGCCCAGCGCGACGCCGCGATTGCCGAATGGCAGGCCGCGCTCTCGCGTTGATCGTCGGGGCGGCGGTTCTGGCGCTGACGCTGGGGCCGCTGATCCTCGTCGCCCTTCACGCCGAAGGGGGGTGGAGCGCCGACCTCTCGGCCCTGCGCTTCACCTTGGTGCAGGCGGCGTTGTCGGCGGTGATATCCGTGGCCCTTGCCATTCCCGTCGCACGGGCGCTGGCGCGGCGGCGGTTTCCGGGGCGGCGGGCGCTGGTGGCGCTTCTGGGGGCGCCGTTTCTGTTGCCGGTGATCGTGGCGGTTCTGGGGTTGCTTGCGGTGTTCGGGCGATCGGGGATCCTCAATCAGACGCTGGGGGGCTTCGGTCTGCCCGCGATCCGCATCTATGGCCTGCACGGCGTGGTGCTGGCGCATGTGTTCCTGAACATGCCGCTGGCCGTGCGCCTGATCCTGCACGGCTGGCAGGCGATTCCGGCCGAGCGGTTTCGGCTGGCCACGGCCCTTGGCCTCGGCCCGCGCGGGGTGCGTCGGCATCTGGAACGCCCCATGCTGGTCGAGGTTCTGCCCGGCACGCTGGTCCTGATCTTCGTCATCTGCCTGACCAGCTTTGCCGTGGCGCTGACCTTGGGCGGGGGGCCGAAGGCCACGACGCTGGAACTCGCCCTTTATCAGGCGCTGCGGTTCCAGTTCGATCTGGGCCGCGCGGCCAGCCTGTCGGCGCTGCAATTCGCCCTGTGCGGCGCGGCGGTGCTGATCGCCGCCCGCGTCGCGGTGCCGGGGGGCTTCGGGCGCGGGCTGGACCGGGCCGTCGCGCAAGGTCCGGCGGGTTGGCGGATGGGGGTGGACGCGGCGGTCATCGCGGCGGCGGCGGCCTTTCTTCTGGTACCGCTGGGGGCGGTGGCCCTGCGGGGCGCGCCCGCGCTTCTGGATCTGCCGTCATCGGTCTGGGGGGCTGCGGGCCGTTCGGTGGGGATCGCGCTGATCTCCACCGCGCTGACGGGGGGGGCGGCGCTCGCGCTGGCTCTCACACCCGGGCGGTGGGTGGAGGTGGTGGCGATGCTGCCGCTCGCCGCTTCCAGCCTCGTGATGGGAACGGGGCTGTTTCTGGGACTGTTCCCGTTCCTGGCGCCCGAGGTCGTGGCCCTGCCGGTGACGGTTCTGGTCAACGCCACTTTGGCGCTGCCGTTTGCGTTTCGCATCCTGCGCCCTGCCGCGACCTCGCTTGCGCGGGATTACGGAATGCTGGCCGCTTCGGTGGGCATGACCGGTCTGGCCCGCCTGCGTTGGCTGACCCTGCCGCGTCTGGCCGGGCCGTTGGGGTTTGCGGGCGGGGTGACGGCGGCGCTGTCGATGGGCGATCTGGGGGTGATCGCGCTGTTCGCGGCCCCGGACGCACCGACCCTGCCGCTCTTGGTGCAGCAGCTTCTGGGCGCCTATCGCATGGATCAGGCGGCGGGGGCGGCGCTCTTGCTGGTGATCTTGTCCTTCGGCCTGTTCTGGATGTTCGACAAAGGGGGGCGCCGTGCCTGATCTGACCTTGGACCGCGTGACCCTTGTGATGGACGATTTCCGGCTGAGCGCCGACTGGTCTGTCGGACAGGGCGCGCGCGTGGCGGTGCTCGGCCCTTCGGGGGCGGGGAAATCGACGCTGCTGATGATGCTGGCGGGGTTTGTCGCGCCCACGTCCGGCGCGGTGCGCTGGGGCGGGCAGGATCTGTCCCGCACTCCGCCCGACCGCCGCCCCATGACGATCCTGTTTCAGGACCAGAACCTGTTCCCGCATCTGACGCTGGCGCAGAATCTTGGGCTTGGCATCTCCCCCCGCCTGCGGCTGTCCCGCGCCGATCATGCGCGGATCGCGGCGGTTCTGGACCGTGTGGGGCTTGCGGGGCTGGAGGCGCGCCGTCCGGCACAGGTGTCGGGCGGCCAGCAGGGGCGCGCCGCCCTGGCCCGCGCGCTGCTGCGCGACCGGCCCGTGTTGCTGCTGGACGAACCCTTTGCCGCCCTTGGCCCGGCGCTGAAGGCCGAGATGCTGGATCTTGTGCTGGACACCGCGGCCGAGAAAACGGTGCTGATGGTCACGCATGACCCGGCCGACGCGCGCCGCATGGGGGGCACGACCGTCGTGGTGGCGGACGGATCCGCCCATCCGCCGGCCCCCACCAAAGCCCTTCTGGCCGATCCGCCGCCCGCGCTGCGCGATTACCTCGGCTGACGCCAGACCGACCGCACGGTTGCGAACAGCAGCCCCGCCAGCAGCGCCAGAAAACCGATCGCGACCAGACCCGTCCGCCGCCGCTCCACCAGATTTGGATCCGCCGCCCATTGCAGAAAGGCCGCGACATCCGTCGCCTCCCCCCCCTCCAGCGCCACGGGGGGCATCGCCACCCACCCCTCGGGCGCGGCGGGATTTTCGTAAAGGAAGACGCCGCCGTCCTCCCGCTCCGCCCCGGTATAGCCTTCAAGATAGGCGCGGATCGCCCGCGCGCCGCCATCGCCGGTGAGGCCGCCCCAGGCCTTCGCCATCAGGCTCAGGTCCGGGGCCTCGGGCAGGGCGGAGGGGGGGAAGTGGTCGGTCACCGCCAGCCCCAGCCCTTCGGCCATGGCCGAAGGGTCCATCGCCGGGCCGTCGCCGTTCGCCAGGGACCGGATCGTCACATGGCGCAGGCCGTGACAGGCGGCGCAGGTGCCCACGAACACCTCCGCCCCCCGCTGAAGCTGGGCCGGGTCATAGGTGCCGAGCGGCCCCTCGAACGGAAACTCCTGCGCGGCGGCGGGGGTGGCGAGGGCCAGCGTCAGGGCCACGGCACGGATCATGCGGCCTCCACGCTGGGGGGAAGGGCGCGCGTGCGCTCCCACCGCGACAGGAGGGGCAGCAGGATCAGGAAGAATCCGAACCAATAGGCGGTGCCGATCCATGTCAGAACCAGCGCCGCCCCCTCGGGCGGAAGGGCCCCGCACACCGCCAACATCGCGAAATCCGCCGCCAGCAGCAGCGCCGCCACCCGGAACACGGGGCGATACCGGGCCGACCGCACCGGCGCGCGGTCCAGCCACGGCAAAAAGGGCAGGACCAGCAGCGATCCGGCCATCACCAGCACCCCCAAGAACGCCGCATCCACCACGCCGAACGTCGCCCAGTCCACCGCCATGACCAGCCACAGATCGGGGGTGATCGCCCGCAACATGGCAAAGAAGGGCAGGAAATACCATTCCGGCACCACGTGACCGGCGGGCAGTCCCGCCTCGGTCACCGTTTCGGGATGCAGGAACAGGCCGGGCAGAAAGGCGGTGACGGCGGCGAACAACGTGAAAATCACCGCCAGCGCGAACAGCTCCTTCACCACCATGAAGGGCCAGAAGGGGCGGGTGTCCCCCGGATGGTCCCGCCGCGCCTCCACCCCCGAGGGGTTGTTGTTCCCCGCCACATGCACGCCCCAGACATGCAGGACCGTCAGCAGAACCGCGATCCCCGGCAGCAGCCAGTGCAGCACGAAGAACCGCGTCAGGGTCGGGCCCCCCACCGCCGGCCCGCCGAGAATCCAGGTCTTCAACCCCTCGCCCACGACCGGAATTGCGCCGAACATACCCGCGACCACCGTCGCGCCGCCCACGCCCATCTGGCTCCACGGCAGGACATAGCCCATGAAGGCGGTGGCCATCATCAGCACATACAGCACCATGCCGATCAGCCAGGTCATCTCCCTCGGGGGTTTGTGGCTGCCGTAATAGATGCCGCGGAAGATGTGCAGATAAATGGCCAGAAAGAACAACGAGGCGCCGTTGGCGTGGACCGCACGGATCAGATGCCCGCTCGGCACATCGCGCATGATGCGTTCCACGCTGGCGAAGGCCAGGTCGGGGCTGGCGACATAGTGCATCGCCAAGGCCACGCCGGTCGCGATCTGCAGCCCAAGGCAGACGACCAGCACCATGCCCCAGACCCACATCCAGTTCAGGTTCACCGGCACCCGCGCCGTCATCGTGTGGTGGATCAGCCGCCCAAGGGGCAGGCGCGCGTCCATCCAGCGGCCAAAGGCGGTGCGGGGGCGATAGGTCACGCAGGTTCTCCCAGCCGCAGCATCCCCGGCGCGTCGAACCGCGCCAGGGGAATGGCCAGATTGCGCGGCGCAGGCCCCCGCCGGATGCGGCCCGCCGTGTCGTAATGCGACCCGTGGCAGGGGCAGAGCCAGCCGTCGTAATCGCCCCGCCCATCCCCCACCGGCACGCAGCCCAGATGGGTGCAGATGCCCAGCATGACCAGCCATTCGCCGTCCGCATCCAGCGTGCGGTTTTCGTCCGTCGCAGGCGCGTCGGGTGGCAGATTGGCATTCTCGGCAAAGCCGTCGGGCAGATCGTCCAGCGGCACGGCGCGGGCCTCGGCAATCTCGGCCTCTGCCCGCCGACGGATGAACACGGGACGGCCCTGCCATTCGACAGTCATCTGCTGCCCGCGCTCCAACGCCGAAACATCGACGACCATCGTCGCGCCCGCCACCGTGTCGGCGGCCGGTCCCATCTGTCGGACCAGGGGCACGGCGGCCGCCCCCACCGCCACGCAGCCCGCGCAACCGGTGGCGTAATAAAGAAACGCCCGGCGGGAAGCGGAAAGATCGTCGGGGTCGGACACCGGAACCTCACATCACGGGGGGGGCGGCACATGCCTTACCCCCCATGTTGTAGCCCCCGCGGGCGGGGGCGTCGAGCGGACCTAATGTCCCGCCCCCTGCTTGCGCAAGCGCCGGTTGCGGGCGAACATGTTCAACGCCTCCACCCCGGCCGAGAAGGCCATCGCGGCATAGATGTAGCCCTTGGGCACATGGAACCCCATGCCTTCGGCGATCAGCGTCGTCCCGATCAGCATCAAGAAGGCCAGCGCCAGCATGACGATGGTCGGGTTCTTGTCGATGAAGTTCGCCAACGGATTGGCAGCCAGCAGCATGACCGTCACGGCCACCACGACCGCGATCACCATGATCGGCACATGCGGGGTCATGCCCACCGCGGTGATGATACTGTCGACCGAGAACACGAGGTCGAGCACCAGAATCTGCCCGATGGCCGCGCCGAAGGTCAGCGTGGCCCCGCCGACGATGTTGTCCTTGGCGTCCACCGGATCCATGGAATGGTGGATTTCCTTCGTGGCCTTCCACACAAGGAACAGGCCGCCCGCGATCAGGATCAGGTCCTTCCACGAAAATTCGTTGTCGGCGATGGTGAACACCGGCGTCGTCAGCTGCACGATCCATGAAATCGTTGCCAACAGACCCAGACGCATGATCAACGCCAGCCCGATGCCGATGCGGCGGGCCTTTTCGCGATGTTCGACCGGCAGCTTGTTGGTCAGGATGGAGATGAACAAAAGGTTGTCGATGCCAAGCACGACCTCCATCACGATCAGGGTCACAAGCGCGACCCAGACGGTGGGATCGGAAAACAGGCTCAGGAATTCCACGAAGATGCTCCAGCGAGGGAATGATCACGCAAATGTGGGTGGGCCGTGTCGTCAGACATCTGCGTCAGGTTGACGCAAGCGTTAAAGGCGGCGGATTTTCAGCCGGGCCATCAGCGCGCCGTCGACTTCCACCCCGCCGCCGGGCCAGTGAAAGCTGCGCCGCGCGCGGGCGGCAATGTTGGTCTGGCGCGTCCCGTCCACCGCACGGTCCAGCGGACGGTGCAGCGCCAACCCCTCATCCAGATCGTCCAGCGCCTCCTCGGCGCGCTGATCGGTGCGCCCGTCGGACAGGCCGCGCCGGATGGCCCAGACGGCCATGGCGAACACGCCGGTCTTCAACGCCAGGGCGGCAAGGGCACGGGGGGGAATGGGCATGACGCTCTCCTTCATCGCCGTATCCTAACGTCGGCGCGCGGTCTGTAAAGCGGTCAGCTGGCGCGGCGGAAGGCGCGGGGGCGGCGCAGCAGGAACGCGCCGGGACAAGCGGCGACCAGCGCCACCGCGCCGAAGGCCACGCTGGTCGCGATGGCCGATTGCGCCCCCACCCCCGCCACGGGCAGGAACAGCACGGCCGCCCCTTCGCGAAACCCCCACCCCGCGACAGAGGCCGGGATGAGCATGGCCGACAGGATCACCGGCACCAGCGCCGCCGCGGCGATGGGGTTCAGATCCGCCCCGATGGCATGGGCGCAGAACCCGAAGGCCAGGATGTTGCAGGCCGCGATCAGCAGGCCCAGCGCGCTTTGCCGCACCCAGATATCCAGGATGCCCCGCCGGATGGCATTCCGCACCCGATCCGGGATCAGGAAAAACACGATCGGCAGCGCCACGGCGATGGCGATGCCGATGCCGAAGGGGGTGGCGCCGATGCGCCAAGGCACCTCGCCATGCGCCATGGCCAGCGCCAGACCGCAGATCATGATGACCAGCATCCCGACCTGTCCGCTGATCCGCTCGATCGCGACGCTGGCGCCGGATTTCGCCATGCTGTCGCCCTTGACCCGCACCGCGCGGGCCACGTCGCCCGCCACCCCGCCCGGCATGGTCTGGTTCAGGAATTGCGCCACGTAATATTCGCGAATCGCCACGACCAGCGGCAGATGCTGGCCCAGCCGCGTGGCCGTCATGTGCCAGCGCACCGCGCACAGGCCGGTCTGGACATTCACGATGGCCAGCGCGGCGATCAGCCAGCCGGGATCCGCGTTGCGCAGCCGGTGGGCGATCTGTTCGCCATCGGCAAACACCCACAACCCGGCCAGAATCGCCAGCGGCACCGCGATCTTGAGAACCCGCATCACGGGCGAGTTCATGTCGAGCGTCACGGTCCATCCCCCAGCGCGGTCAGAAAACGATCCCGGAACGCCTCCATCGGCCAGGCGGGCAAGGCGGGATCGGGGATCATCCCGTCGGCCCAGCCCCAGCCATCGAACCTGCGAATCAACTCCGGTGCGCCGATGATGTGGACCGGCACATCGCGATTGTCCATCTGCGCCACGAAATTCGCCGGCTGATGATCGCCCAGAATGACCAGAAGCGGCGGATTGTCCGCCTGACGCAGCGCAAAATCGCCGACGATCTTCAGCGAATAGGCAATGGAGGCCGCATATTGCGCGCGGATGGTGTCGGGATTTGCCCAGACCTCCTCGGGGGTGCGGGTGTCCCAACCGGCCCCGTCGAACACCGCCCCATCGCCCACATCAGCCCACGGCACGGGGTCGATCACCGGCACCCACGGCGCGTGCGAGGAGATCAGCGCCACCTGCGCGAAGATCGGGCGGTCATGGGGCGCGCGCAGACGGCGTTCGACGACCGACAGCGTGTATTGGTCGGGCATGGTCACCCAGTTCAGCGGGCGCCCGCGATAGCCCATGTCGGCCGCGGCCAGCACCTCCCGGAACCCCAGCAGCGGGGCTTCGGGCCAAGCCATCGTGATGGCGGGGGCGAAGGCCACGGGATGCCGCCCCCCGGCCTCGGCCAGATCGAACAGCGTGCGGCGCGGGCTGGCCAGAAGCGCGCGATACCGCCCCTGATCGGACACATGAAGGCCCGACACCAAGGTCGTCTGCGCCAGCCAGCTTTGTCCCCCGGAAATGGGCGAGGTCAGCCACCCCGACCGCATCGCCAGCCCCGCCGCCCGCGCCCGCCCCTCGATATCCCGCAGGATGGGGGGATGTTCGGCGTAAAGCGGGGTGTCGAAGCTGGTCCGGCCATAACTTTCCACGAAGATGATCGCCGCATCCGTCGCCCCCAACCCGGCAAGGTTGCCCGCCCGCCCGTCGAACGGATCGCGCAAGGCGGCGGTGCGGAATTCGGTGCGGCTGGCAAGGGCGGCCCGTGTTTCGGTGGCTTTCGCCGCCAGAAACCGCGACGTGTCGGCGGCGGCGGGGAACAGCAGCGCGGCGACCGCCGCCAGCGCCGCCACCCATCCCAGACCCCGCTGGCGCACGCTCCACCGGATGGCGAGGGCCAGCACGATCAGCAACGCCAGAACGGCGGCGATCCCCACACTCATCCGTCCCGCGCCCAGATTGGCCGCCCCCAACTGCCACGCGGCGGGCAGCAGCGGCCAATCCGCGATCAGGTCCGCCGGACGGTGAAACGCGGCGAAAATGCCGATATCGGCCAGCTTCACCAGAAGCGACAGAATCAGCGCGCCCAGCAGCAGGGGCCGCAGAACCGGCACCAAGGCCAGCATCAGCAGCACGGGCAGTTCCAACGGCACCACGGCCGCAGGCCAGACGGGCCGCGCGGGCACGGCCAGGATCGCGCCCAGAAGCGCCGCCGCCATCAAGGGGCGCCACCACGCCCGGGCCTGAGTTGTGTGAAACCGCATTCCGCGCGATCTGATGCGGTATCCGGGGGCGGTCAAGCGCCCACCCCATCACAAACGCAAAAGGCCGCCGGAAAACCCGACGGCCTTTGAAATTCTGTGTCCGAAGCCCGGCGTCCGAGGATCAACCTTGGCGGGCTTTGAAGCGCTTCTGCGTCTTGTTGATGACGTAGACGCGGCCCCGGCGGCGCACGACCTGGCAATCGCGGTGGCGCAGCTTGAGCGAGCGGAGCGAGTTCGCAACCTTCATCTCTCTATCCCCTAATCGCGGCGCGCGTGCGCCTTGAAAAACAAATTGCCCCCGAAGGGGCGGTGAACCAGCGCCCCCTGCGGGGCGGTGACGAATGGTGGGCGGTACTGGGATCGAACCAGTGGCCACTACGATGTCAACGTAGTGCTCTACCGCTGAGCTAACCGCCCACGCTGCCGATCGGGGCCGTCGCCCGTTTCGGTGTGGCGTGTCTATAGTCAGAGTCGCAGACGGGATCAAGGGGCTTTTGGCACGGGGCGAAACACGCTTATATCGCGGATGAGGAGGATGCGCCGATGACCGATGCCCGCGCCTATCGCCTGGCCCGCCCCGACGACGGGCACACGGGGGCCTTCGTCTTCTCCTCTCCGCACAGCGGGCGGAATTATCCGGCCGGTTTTCTGGGCCGTTCGCGCCTGAAGGGCACCGCGATCCGGTCGTCCGAGGATGCGTTTGTGGACGACCTGTTCGCCGCGGCCCCCCGCCACGGCGCGACCCTGATCGCGGCCACCGCCCCGCGCGCCTTCATCGACCTGAACCGCAGCGCGGACGAATTGGACCCCGCGCTGATCCTCGATGTGGGGCGCATTCCGCACAATCCGCGAATCGCCTCCGGCCTTGGGGTGATTCCCCGCGTCGTGGCGGGCGGGCAGCCGATCTATGACGGCAAGATCGCGCGGGCCGAGGCCGAGGCGCGGCTGATCGACCATTGGCACCCCTATCACACCGCCCTGCGCGGCCTGATGGCCGACGCGCTGCACCATCACGGGCGCGCGGTCCTGATCGACTGCCACTCCATGCCGCATGAGGCGCTGTCGAACCGATCCCCCCGCCCCGACGTGGTCTTGGGCGACCGGTTCGGTGCGGCCTGCGGACGCGCGATCATGGCCGAGGTGGAGGCGGCGTTCCACGACGCGGGCCTGCGGGTCAGCCGCAACACCCCCTTCGCCGGGGCCTATATCACCCAGGCCTATGGCCGCCCCGCCCGCGACCAGCACGCCGTGCAGGTGGAGATCGACCGCGCGCTTTACATGGATGAGGCGCGAATCGAGAAACGGCCCGATTTCGATGCCTTCGCCGCCCTGATCGACCGGGTCATCGCGCGCATCGTGACCATCGGCGATGCCCTGCCGCTGGCGGCCGAGTGATCACCGCAGCGCCCGGCCCCGGATGATCGCATCGGTGCCGAACTTCGCGCGGATCGAATCGGTCGCGCGTTCGGCGGCGCGGCGCAGGCGGGCGTCGGGGTCCAGAAGATCGGTCGACAGGTCCGCCTGATCCCCCGCCCCCAGATCGGCGATCCCGATCCCGATCAGCCGCACCGACCCCACATGCCCTGCCGCATCCAGAAGGCGCCGCCCCTCGCGATAGATGCGGTCGGCCGATTGCGTGGCCTCGCCCAGCGCGTGACGCCGCGTAACCAGACCGAAATCGGCCCGTTTCAGCTTCAGCACCACCGTGCGGCCCGCCAGATCCTTGGCCTTGGCCCGATCCGCCACCTGCACCGCAAGCCGCCACAGATGCCCGTCGAGGATATCGGGGTCGGCGGTGTTCTCGTTGAACGTGGTTTCCTTGGAGATGGATTTGACCGCGCGGTCGGGCGCCACGGGGCGCGTGTCGATCCCGCGCGCCAGATGCCACAGCCGATCCCCCATCGACCCGAACCGTGCGCCCAGATCGCGGCGATCCCAGCGCTTCAGATCGGCGATGGTGCGAATGCCCACCCCCTCCAGCGCGGCCTGCGTGGCCGTGCCGACCCCCCAGATGATCTTGACGGGTTGCGCGGTCAGGAACGCCTCGGTCTCGGCCCGCCCGATGATGGAAAAGCCCCGCGGCTTGTCGAGGTCGGAGGCGATCTTGGCCAGAAACTTGTTGTGCGACAGCCCGACCGAGCCGGAGATGCCCAACTCCTCCTCCATCCGCCGGACCAGACGGGCCATCAGCAAGGCAGGCGGCGCGCCATGCAGGCGGGCCGTGCCGGACAGGTCCATGAACGCCTCGTCCAAGGACAGTGGCTGGATCGCGGGGGTCAGATCCTCCATCATCGCCCGTATGGCGCGGCTGACCTCGACATACACATCGAAGCGGGGTTTCACGACCACCGCCTCGGGGCAAAGCCGCAGCGCCTGGAACATCGGCATGGCCGAGCGCACCCCCGAAATCCGCGCGATGTAGCAGCAGGTGGCGACCACCCCCCGCGTGCCGCCCCCCACGATCACCGGCCTGTCGCGCAGGTCAGGGTTGTCGCGCTTTTCCACGCTGGCATAGAAGGCGTCGCAATCCATATGCGCGATGGACAGGTCGTGCAGTTCGGGATGGGCCAGCACACGCGGGCTGCGGCAGGCGGGGCAGCGCCCGCCGGCGTCAAACAGGGTCAGACAGGATCGGCACAGGCTGGGCATGGGGTGACGTTACCATGTTCCCCCCACGTTCCGCTAGGCGCGTTTGGAGCGTTGCACCGCAAGAATGCCCAAGGCGACGATGATCACGCCCACCACATCCCAGATGCCGATCACCTCTCCCAGCAGCAGGGCCGCGATCAGCAGGCCGAAAAACGGGTTGAGGTAATGAAAGCTGGCCGCCCGCACGGCCCCGATCCGCCCCACCAGCGCAAACCACACCAGCGTCGCCAGCAGGCCCGAGATGAAGGCAGTGTAAAGGAACGCCGCCACCAGACGCGGGTTCAGGTCCAGGCGGAACGGCTCCACCACAGGCGCAATCACGCCGAGGATGGCAGCCCCCACCAGCATCTGCAGGCCCACCACCATCAGCATGTTGCCCGACCCCGCCGCCCCGCGCACGAACAAGGTCGCCGCCGCCAGCGCCACGACCCCCACGATACACAGCGCGATGCCGTAAGGATCCGTGCCCCCCGACAGGCGCGAGGACATGATGATCACCACCCCCGCCATGCCGACACCAAGGCCCGCAATCCCCAAAGGGCGCATCCGTTCGCCCAGAAACACCCAAGCCAGCAGCGCCGCGACCAGGGGCATGGCGGCGGCGATGATCGCGGCAAAGCTCGCCTCCACCGTCTGCATGGCGGTGAAGTTGCAGCCCAGATAGATCACGTTCTGAAACAGCCCGAACAGCAACGTCGCGCGCCATTGCGCCCGCGTCAGTCGCCAGCTTTGGCCCAGCGCGCGGGCGATCACGATCCCGACCACGCCCGACAGGGCAAAGCGCACCGCCAGCGCATGGAGCGGCGCCGCGTCCATCACCACCATCCGCGTGGCGGTGAAGGCCGAGGACCACATCAGCGCGAAGGCCAGCCCCAAAAAAATCGACCGCAGATCCATGTCACCCCCGCAAATGGAAAAAGGCCACCTTGCGGCGGCCTTTCAGGCAGATGGGCCGCATCACGCGCCCATGCCGGACAGATCAGCCGTTGACGCTGTCTTTCAGGGCCTTGGCGATGGTCACCTTCACCTGCTTGTCGGCCGGTTTGGTCATCGTCTCGCCCGTGGCGGGATTGCGGACCTGACGCTCGGGACGCTCGCGGCACACGACCTTGCCGATGCCCGGCAGGGTGACGGCGCCGCCGCCCGACACTTCACGGGTGACGATGGATGCGATCGCGTCCAGTGCGGCGGTCGCGGTTTTCTTGTCGCCGCCCATTTCATCGGCCAGAGCGGCCACGAGTTGGGTCTTGGTCATCGGCTTGACGGTCATGGAATGCCTCCTGATCCTTGTTTTCTTACGTCCGCGCGCGGCGGCCCTAAGCCGCTACACAGCTTTTTGAGCGCCAAGGCAAGCCTTTTTGCGCAGAATTTCCCCGGTCGGCGGTTAAAGGAAAGCCGTTTCGTCGAAACTGCGCAATTTTCGGCTGTGCATCCTCTCGATCGGCATGGCGCGCAGCTTTTCCATCGCGCGGATGCCGATCATCAGATGTCGCGCCACCTGCGTGCGATAGAAATCGGACGCCATGCCGGGCAGCTTCAATTCGCCATGCAGCGGTTTGTCGGACACGCACAAAAGCGTGCCGTAAGGCACACGGAACCGGAAGCCGTTGGCGGCGATGGTCGCGCTTTCCATGTCCAGCGCGATGGCGCGCGACAGCGACAGGCGATGAACGGGGCCGGACTGGTCACGCAGTTCCCAGTTGCGGTTGTCGATGGTGGCGACGGTGCCGGTGCGCATGATGCGCTTCAGCTCATACCCCTCCAGCTTCGTCACCTCCTCCACCGATTCCTCCAGCGCGATCTGGATCTCGGCCAGCGCGGGGATCGGCACCCAGACGGGCAGATCCGCGTCAAGAACGTGATCCTCGCGCAGATACGCGTGGGCCAGCACGAAATCGCCCAGATTCTGACTGTTGCGCAGCCCCGCGCAATGCCCGACCATCAGCCACGCATGGGGGCGCAGAACGGCGATGTGGTCGGTCGCGGTCTTGGCGTTCGACGGGCCCACGCCGATATTGACCAGTGTGATCCCCTGCCCGTCGGCGCGCTTGAGGTGATAGGCTGGCATCTGCGGCAGGCGCGGCAGCGGCGTGATGACCCCGTCCTCGGTCGTTATGGTCTGATGCCCCGGCGCCACGAAGGCGGAATAGCCGCTGTCCGGGTCGGCCAGCATCCGGCGGGCATAGGCCTCGAACTCGTCGACATAGAACTGATAGTTGGTGAACAGGACGTGGTTCTGGAAATCGTCGGGGTCGGTCGCGGTGTAATGCGTCAGCCGCGCCAGGGAATAATCGATGCGCTGCGCGGTGAACGGGGCCAAAGGCGCCTCCCCCCCCGGCAGGCGGCGCTGGCCGTTCACCACCCCGTCGCTGGTCGTCGCCAGATCGGGCACGTCGAACATGTCACGCAGGGCGAAATCCAGCACCCCTTCCTGCGGCACCAGAGCGGCGGGGGTGCCGGCCAGCGCGAAATGCAGCGGCATCGGCGTGTCCGACACCCCGATCCAGATCGGCACGCCGTGGTTCTGCAACAATAGGTCGATCTGCTGCTCCAGATAGTTTCCGAACAGTTCGGGCCGCGTGATCGTGGTGGCATAGGTCCCCGGTTCGGCCACGTATCCGAAGGCAAGGCGGCTGTCGACGCGGGTAAAGCTGGAGGTGGTCATCCTGATTTCGGGATAGAAGGCGCGGAACCGCCCTCCCGGACGCTCGCCTTCGATCACATCGGAAAAGGCCGTCGCCAGAAACACCGTCGCATCGCGATAAAGGGATTTCAGATGGGCCACCGCCTCATCCGCACGGGTGAAGGCCTTGGGGGCGGGGGATGCGGGGGTGTGAAGTGTTTCGGTCATGTCGGTCCTGCCATCGGGTCGGGCAAGGATAGCGTATGACCATGACAGCACAAGAACGCTGACGCCTCCGTTGCCGCCCGCAGGAGAGGGAAATCACCCTGCGGGCGGACTGGAAACGAACCGGACGGTGGGGCGATGGGGACGCGTCTGCCGCCAGTTGCCCGTCCCAACCCCCACGGATCGGAACAGTTCCGGTCGAACGCATCACGTTTCCGTGACCGCACGGATCGAGGGAACCGCGCGGGCGGCGATGTGTTTCCCCAATATCCGACGCGAGTGGAGACGTCCCATGTCCGATTACCCCCGCCCCCCGTTCCCCGATCAGCCGCAGGATGTTCCGGGCGACAGCCGCAAGATGACCCCCGTTCCCGATTGCGGCGAAAAAAGCTATGTCGGAACGGGCCGCCTGAAGGGCCGCGTCGCCCTGATCACCGGCGGCGACAGCGGCATCGGGCGCGCGGTCGCCATCGCCTATGCCCGCGAAGGGGCGGATGTGGCGATCTGCTATCTCTCCGAAAACGAAGAGGCGCAGGACACGGTCCGCCTGATCGAGGCGGAAGGCCGCCGCGCGCTGGCCATCGCCGCCGATATCGGCACCCCCACGACCTGTCGCGACGTGATGCAGCGCGTGGTGGATCATTTCGGCTGGATCGACATCCTGGTGAACAACGCCGCCCACCAGATGACCTTCGACGACATTCTGGACATCCGCGACAGCGAATGGGATCTGACCTTCCGCGTGAACATCCATGCGATGTTCTGGCTGACCAAGGCGGCCCTGCCGCACATGAAGCCGGGATCGTCGATCATCAACACCACGTCGATCAACGCCGACAAGCCGGGGCCCAGCCTTCTGGCCTATGCCACGACCAAGGGGGCGATCCAGAACTTCACCGCCGGTCTGGCGCAGATGCTGGCACCGCGCGGGGTGCGGGTGAACTGCGTGGCCCCCGGCCCGATCTGGACGCCGCTCATCCCCTCCACCATGACCTCCGACTCGGTCCAGAATTTCGGCCAGCAGTCGCCGATGGGCCGTCCGGGCCAACCGGCAGAGCTGGCCTCCGCCTATGTCATGCTGGCCGAGGCGGGGTCGAGCTATACCGCCGGGGCCACGATCGCGGTCACCGGCGGGATGCCCATGATCTAGGCGTCGAGGAACGCCGCAAGGCGGTAGGGGCCTTCTTCCATTCGGAAGGCCCCGCCTTCGGGGAAGCTTTCGGCCCCGCCGAAATCCACGGCCACGCGCAAGGTGCCCAAGGCAAAGGGCCAGGTCGCGATCAGCGCCCGGCCGCCCAGCCGTTCCACCACCGCATCGCCCGCCCGTCCGCTTTTCATCAGCGGCACGATCCGGTCATGGCGCAGGGCCAGAAGGCGCGCCGTCAGATCCCGCCACACCGCCGTTTCCGCCGTCTCGGACGTATAGGGGCGGGAGCGTTCGAAGGTGGCCGGATCGACCGGATCGGGAAATTCCTTGACCGAGGGGAATTCGTCATGCCGCCCCTTGCGGGTGGCGTCCGCCAGATCGCCTTCGAAATCGACGAAGAACTGGAACGGCGCGGTCTCACCCGCCTCCTCGCCCATGAACAGCATCGGGATGAACGGTCCCAGCAGCAAAAGCCCGTGGGCCACCTTCACCGCCTGCGGATCGGCGAGCGCGAGAAGGCGTTCGCCCTTGGCGCGGTTGCCGGTCTGGTCGTGGTTCTGGTTGAAGTTGACGAAGGCGTGCCACGGCAGGTCGCAGGACTTCTCCCCCCGTCCCGTCTTCTGTGGCGGGCGGGGCTGGCCCTGTTCGACAAAGCCGCATTCCAGCGACAGGCACAGATCGTGGAACGGGGCCGGGCCGAAACTGGCATAATAATCGAAGGTCTCGCCCGTCAGCAGGACGTGGATGCAATGATGGTAATCGTCATTCCATTCGCCGTCATAGGGGCCGTTTTCGTCATGCAGGCGGGTGATGTTGCGGTTGTCTTCGGTGGTCAGGTGGATCGGACGGTCAAACCCCTCGGCGCGGATGGCCTCGCCCAGTTCGACCAGAAACTCCGGCTCCTCCCGGTCGCGGATCTGGTCCACGGCATCGAAGCGAAAGCCGTCGAAGCCGAATTCGCGCAGCCAGTAAAGGGCGTTGTCGATGAAATACCGCCGCACGGCGGGTTCGTGGAACGCGATCGACGCGCCCCAGGGCGTCTGGATGTCCGGATCGAAAAAGGTGGGGGATGCGTGATGGATCCAGGCCCCGTCCGGCCCGAAATGGTTGAACACCACGTCCAGAATGACGCTCAGCCCCGCCTCATGCGCCGCCGCGACGAAGGCGCGGACATCGTCGGGCGTGCCATAGGCGGTGTGGGGGGCATAGTGCAGAACCCCGTCATACCCCCAGCCCCGCTGGCCGGGAAACTGGGCGATGGGCATGACCTCGATCACCGTGATGCCCATCCGCGCAAGATCGGGCAGGCGGGCGATGGCGGCCCGGAAGGTGCCTTCGGGCGTGAACAGGCCCACATGCATCTCGAAGATGACGGCCTCTTCCCATGGGCGGCCCGGCCAGATGGGGGGATCGGCCGGCGGCACGAGGAGGGAGGCCGCGTGCACATCCCCATCCTGCGCCCGCGATGCGGGATCGGGGATGGAGGTGCCGTCCACGTTCAGGCGATAGGTGTCGCCGGCCCGTGCCGCGCCGGTGCCGACATGCCAGCCGTCCTGCGTGGGGGGCATCGCAATGCGCTGGCCGCCGGTTTCGGCGAATACCTCATGCGCATCGGGGGCCCAGAGGGCAAAGCTCCACGTCCCCGGCGCGATTTCCTCCGCGCCCCATCCATACCGTCGCTGCATCGCCATCTCCGCTGATCCCGGTGATCAAGCGAGGCGGGGCGAAACGGTTCCCGCGCGGATCACCCGTTGATCGGAATTCCGCCGTTGGGGTGCAGGACCTGCCCCGTGACATAGCTGCCATCGGCGCTGGCGAGGAAAAGATAGGCGGGCGCCACCTCGTTCGGTTGTCCGGGGCGTTTCATCGGCACGTCGGTGCCGAAATTGGCGACGTTTTCCGGCATCGTCTCACCGATCAGCGGGGTCCAGATCGGGCCGGGGGCCACACCGTTCACGCGAATGCCCTTATCCGCCAGATTGGCGGCCAGCGCGCGCAGAAAGCCCAGTTCCGCCCCCTTGGTGGCCGAATAATCCAGAAGCACCGGATGCCCGCGATAGGCGTTGACCGATGTGGTGCAGACGATGGACGCCCCTTCGCGCATATGCTCCAACGCCGCCTGCGCCAACCAGATATAGCCGTAGACGTTGGTTGCGAAGATTTTCTCCACCCAGTCGGGGTCGATCTGGGCGATGTCGGTCTCGACCCTCTGGATGCCGGCATTGCACACAAGAACGTCCAGGCCGCCGAAGGCCTCCACCGTCTGCGCCACCGCCGCACGGCAGGAGGCGCGGTCGGTCGCGTCCAGATGCAGGGCAAGGCCCTCGGCCCCTTCGGCCTTCACCGCGGCCAACACCTCGTCCCCCTCCTCCTTGGCCTTGTGATAGGTGACGACGACCTTCGCCCCTTCCCGCGCGAACAGCATCGCCACCGCCCGGCCGATGCCGGAGGAGGAGCCGGAAATCAGGCACACCTTGCCCGCCAACCGTCCCGATCCGGGAAAACGCGGGGTGAAATCGGCGGGGGCGTCGCGGTCCATGCATCTCTCCATCAGCGGGGCGTGCCGGGACAGCGCATGGGCGGCGCATGTGGTTCCGCGCGACGTGCGGTGGATTTCGGCGGCGCGTGCAACACATTCCACCCGACACACAGCCTTGCGAGAGACGATGCCCCATCCCCTGGACCCCGTGCGCGACGCCCCCGACCGGTTTGCCCTGTTTCTGGACATCGACGGCTGCCTGATCGATCTGGCCGACACGCCGGACGGGATCGTGATCCCGGACGGGCTGCCGGATCTGCTGATGCGGGTGTCCGACCGTCAGGGCGGGGCGCTGGCACTGGTCACGGGGCGGCAGGCGACCTGGGTGGACCGGACCTTTGCGCCCCACAATTTTCCGCTGGCCGCGCTGCACGGGTTCCAGCGGCGTCTGCCAGGGAACCCGCTGTCCGCCCTGCCCGTGCCCGATGGGTTGGATATGGCCCGCGCCCGGATGGCCCCGCTGGCAGAGGATCCCGATCTGCTGGTGGAGGACAAAGGCATCGCGCTTGGCCTGCATTACCGCGCCGCCCCCGCGCGTGAGGCGGAGATGAGGACCTGGATGCAGGGGCTGCTGGACGATCTGCCGCCGGGGTGGGAGCTGCAGTTCGGCAAGATGGTCGTCGAACTGCGCCCCGCCGGGGCGACCAAGGGATCGGCCGTGCGGGCGTTCATGGAGGGCGCGCCCTTTGCCGGCCGTCGCCCCGTCACCATCGGCGATGACGTCACGGACGAGACGATGTTTCCCGTGGCGAATGCCATGGGCGGTCTGTCGATCCGCATCGCCGATCCGTCCGAACCCACGGCGGCCACCGCGCATCTCCCCTCCCCCTCGGCGTTGCGTGCCGCCCTTGAAAGGATCGTGTCATGAGCCGGATGATCGTCGTGTCGAACCGGGTGCCGCTGCCGGACAAGGATGGCAAACTGCCTGCGGGCGGCCTTGCCGTCGCGGTCCATGCGGCCCTGCAGGAAGAGGGCGGCATCTGGTTCGGCTGGTCCGGCCAGTCGGGCGAGGAAGAGCCCGGCCCCGTCCATCGCCGCAGCCACGGCGCCATCGATTACGTGCTGACCGACCTGTCCTCGCGCGATGTGGACGAATATTACAGCGGCTTTGCCAACCGCGTGCTGTGGCCGCTGTTTCATTGCCGCATCGACCTTGCGGAATATTCGCGGCGCGACAAGGACGGGTATTTCCGCGTGAACCGGCTGTTTGCGGACCGCCTGATGCCGCTGATCGAACCCGACGACATCATCTGGGTGCACGACTATCACCTGATCCCGCTGGCGGCGGAGTTGCGGCGGCGGGGGGTGAAGAACCGCATCGGCTTCTTTCTGCACATCCCCTGGCCGCCCGCCGACATCCTGTTCGCCATGCCGATCTATGACCAGATCCTGAAAGGCCTGTCCTCCTACGACCTTGTGGGGTTTCAGACGGACCACGATCTGGACAACTACATCTCGTGCCTGATCCGCGAAGGGGTGGGGGGCCGCGCGCCGAACACCCCGCTGGCCGAGGCGGCCCCCGCCGCCGCCGCCCTGCGCGCCTATGGCCGCACCTTCCAGGCCGCCACCTTTCCCATCGGGATCGAGACGGCGGAATTCGCCCGCCTTGCCGCCCAGTCCGAGGAGATGGACGAGGTGCAGGACGTCCGCCGGTCCATGAACGGGCGCGACCTGATCATCGGCGTGGACCGGCTGGATTATTCCAAGGGAATCCCCGAACGCATCCTGGCGTTCGAACGGTTTCTGGAACTGAACCCCGATCGCAGCGGCCATGTGACGCTCTTGCAGATCGCCCCGTCCTCGCGGTCCGAGGTGCCCGAATACCGCGACATGCAGGCCACGGTCGAATCGCTGGCGGGACGGGTGAACGGAACGATGGGGCGGATCGACTGGACGCCCATCCGCTATATCAACCAGGGCGTTGCGCGTGAGGCGCTGGCGGGTCTTTACCGGCAGGCGCGGGTGGGGCTTGTGACCCCCTTGCGCGACGGGATGAACCTTGTGGCCAAGGAATATGTCGCCGCCCAGGATCCCGACGATCCGGGCGTGCTGGTCCTGTCGCGGTTCGCCGGCGCGGCGCGGGGTCTGCGCGGCGCGGTCCTGTGCAACCCGCATGACAGCGAACAGACCGCCCGCGCGATGGAATGGGCCCTGACCATGACGCTGGAGGAGCGCCGCTCGCGCTGGCGGGACATGATGGATTATCTTCTGGAACACGACATCGGATCGTGGTGCCGATCCTATCTTGCGGCGCTGAGCCATTCGAGGGACCATGCCGCCCCATCCCAGTCCGACACCTGAGGGCGACGCGCCATGACCATCCTTGTCCTGAACGGACCGAACCTGAACCTTCTGGGTCAGCGCCAGCCCGAGATCTATGGGGCCGAAACGCTGGCCGATGTGGAGGCGTCGTGTCGGCGCATGGGGGGCGAGCTGGGGATCGAGGTCCGCTGCGCCCAGTCCAACCATGAAGGGCAGCTGGTGGATTGGATCCAGGAGGCACGGGGCACGGCGCGGGGGATCGTGATCAACGCCGGGGCCTATACCCACACCTCGGTGGCGATCCTGGACGCGCTGAACGCCTTTGACGGCAAGGTGATCGAGCTGCACATCTCGAACGTCCATCGGCGCGAGGGGTTTCGCCACCACTCCTATCTCAGCGCGCGGGCGGATGGGGTGATCGCGGGATTCGGCACGCATGGATATGTGCTGTCGATCCGGCACATGGCCTTTCTTCTGGCCCCCTGACCGACATTTCGCCGCAGGGCGGGTTTTTTCCAAACGTCCGTGCGGAAACAGCCTTGACCCTTGGCAAAGCGCCCCATATCCGAACGATTGTATCGAAATTTTCGGACGGGGATCATGGGGCGCAAACGGACCATCGACCGCAACCACACGATGGATGCCATCGAAGCCGTGGTCAAAAAGCACGGCGTCGCCGGGCTGAGCATCGACGCGGTGGCGCAAGAGGCCGGGATCAGCAAGTCCAGCGTCGTCTATGACTTCCAGAACAAGAGCGCGCTTCTGGCCGCGTTCGTCGAACAGAAGATCAACCAGAAGCGCGAGGGCATCGACAAGGCCCTGAGCGAGGTGCCGAACGGACAGCCGGACCCCTTCCTGCACGCCATGCTCGCCTTCTGCGGCAAGGTGCGCAACGACGAGGACACCGCCTGCGCCATGGCAATTACCGCCAGCCTGTCCAGCGACGACGCCTGCCGCGCGCTGATGCAGGCCCGCTTCCGCGAGGATATCGAGCTGGTCTTGGCCGAAACGCGCGATCCCCGCCGTGCGCGGCTGGCTTGGGCCGCCCTGCACGGGGTGATGTCCATGGAATATCTGGACCTGTTCACCTTTTCGCCCGACGACCGTCGCCAGATTCTCGACGATATCCGCACCTTCCTTACACAGCCGGACGAATGACCGGCCGCACCTCCCTCCCCAGCAAGGTCCCTCCCATGATCCGCTATCGCATCGCCCTTCTGGCCCTCCTGGCCCCCGCCCTGGCCCTCGTGACCCCCGCCGCCGCGCAGGCACCGGGTGGGGGCGAGATGCCGCCCACCGCCGTTTCGGTGGTGGAGCTTGCGCCCGAACCCCTGCCGGTGATCAACGAACTTCCCGGGCGCGTGTCGGCCACCCGCATCGCCGAAGTGCGCCCCCGTGTGGGCGGCATCGTGGTGGAACGGGTGTTCGAACAGGGCGGGCTGGTCAACGCGGGGGACATCCTTTACCGCATCGACCCTGCCCAATACCGCGTGCAGGTGGCCAGCGCCGAAGGCACGCTGGCCCGCGCCCGCGCCGCGCAAACCAACGCGCGCGCCGAGGCCGACCGGCAGCAGGAACTGCGCGACCGCAACGCTTCCTCCGGGTCGGCCTATGATTCGGCCGTGTCGGCTTTGGCCCAGGCGGATGCCGACATCGCCGTGGCGCAGGCCCAGTTGCAGGAGGCGCAACTGAACCTCGATTACACCGAAGTGCGCGCCCCCATTTCCGGCACGATCGGCCGCGCCACCATCACCGAAGGCGCGCTCGTGTCGGCCCAGACCGACGTGATGGCCACGATCCAGCAGCTTGATCCCGTCTATGCCGATTTCACCCAGTCCTCGTCGCAAGTGCTGGCCCTGCGCCGCGCGCTGGAGGCCGGACAGCTGAGCGCCAGCAGCCCGGACGAGATGGTCGTCCGCCTGGTGTTCGACGACGGCTCCACCTACGATCATCCGGGCAAGCTGTTGTTTTCCGAAGCCACCGTCGATCAGACCACGGGGCAGGTGACCCTGCGGGCGGAATTCCCCAACCCCGACGGCTATCTGCTGCCCGGCCTCTATGTCCGCGTGCAGATCGAACAGGCGGTGCGCGAGAACGCCCTGGCGATTCCGCAGATGGCGGTGCAGCGCGACAGTTCGGGTGCCACCACCGTCTATGTCGTGGGCGAGGGCGATGTCGCCCAACCCCGCCCCGTCACGCTGGGCAATTCGATCGGATCGCGCTGGCTGGTGACGGATGGCCTGCAGGCCGGGGACCGCGTCGTGGTCGAAGGGGCGCAGAAGCTGTTCCCCGAGGCCAAGGTCGTCCCCGAACCCTATCAGCCGCCGGAGACCGTCACGGCGGCCTCCGCCGACGCCGCTGCGCCGCAGGAATAAACCATGTCCCAGTTCTTCATCACACGGCCGATTCTGGCTTGGGTCATATCGATCTTCATCGTCATCGCGGGCCTCTTGTCGCTGGTCCAGCTGCCGGTGGCCCAATATCCGCAGGTGGCCCCGCCGCAGATCTCCATCTCCACCTTCTATACCGGGGCCACGCCCGAAGAAATGTATCGCTCCGTCGCCCAGCCCATCGAGGAGGAGCTGAACGGGATCGAGGGCATCCAGTATTTCGAATCCACCTCTGATTCCTCGGGCGCCATTTCCATCAACGCGACCTTCGCGCCCGGCACCGATGTCGGTGTGGCGCAGGTGGATGTGCAGAACGCGGTCGCCCGGGTCGAACCCGTTCTGCCGCAGGCGGTCGTGAACCAGGGCATCAACGTCGAAGAGGCGGCGCAGGGCTTTCTTCTGGTCTTGTCCATCACCTCCTCGGACGGATCGCTGACCAGCACGGCGCTTGGCGATTACCTGAACCGCAACGTCGCGAACGAAATCCGGCGGATCGCGGGCGTGGGATCGGCGCAGGTTTTCGCCTCGGAAGAGGCGATGCGCGTCTGGATCGACCCTAACAAGCTGACCGGCTTCAACATGTCCCCGACTGAGGTGATCTCGGCCATCGAGGCGCAGAACGCGCAGGTGGCCGCCGGTCAGATCGGCGCCGACCCCAATCCCATCGACCAGCAACTGACCGCCACCGTTCTGGTGCGCGGCCAGCTGCAATCGGCCGAGGAGTTCGGCAAGATCGTCCTGCGCGCCAATCCCGACGGATCGACCGTCCGCCTGTCAGACGTAGCACGGATCGAGATCGGGTCGGACACCTACAACTTCGAATCCCGCCTGAACGGCCAGCCGGCGGCGGCCATGGGTGTGCAGCTGTCGGCCACCGGCAACGCGCTGGAAACGTCGGCGGCCATCAAGGCCAAGATGGACGAACTGACCCAGTTCTTCCCTGCCAGCGTCGAATACCAGATCCCCTACGACACCTCGCCCTTCGTTGCAGCCTCGATCGAAAAGGTGCTGCATACGCTTCTGGAAGCCGTGGCGCTGGTCTTCATCGTGATGTTCATCTTCCTGCAGAACATCCGCTACACCCTGATCCCGATCATCGTCGTGCCGATCGCCCTTTTGGGAACGGTGGGCGTCATGCTGGTGGCGGGGCTGTCGATCAACGTGCTGACCATGTTCGCGATGGTTCTGGCCATCGGGATCCTGGTCGATGACGCCATCGTCGTGATCGAAAATGTCGAACGCATCATGGCTCAGGAAGGCCTTGGTCCGCGCGAGGCGACCCGCAAGGCCATGGGCCAGATCCAGGGCGCGATCATCGGCATCACGCTGGTTCTGTCGGCCGTGTTCGTGCCGATGGCGTTCTTCCCCGGCTCCACCGGCATCATCTATCGCCAGTTCGCGTTGACGATGGTGGTGTCGATCCTGTTCTCGGCCTTCCTTGCGCTGTCGCTGACGCCCGCGCTGTGCGCCAGCTTTCTGAAACCGATCAAGGACCACCACGAGAAGAAAGGCTTCTTCGGCTGGTTCAACCGCAAGTTCGACGCGACCAGCCACCGCTACTCCAACGGGGTGCGGATGTTGGCGCGCCGGTCGTTCCTGATGATGGCGATCTATCTGGTGCTTGTGGCGGTCACGGCCTTCGGCTTCTTGCGCCTGCCCACCGACTTTCTTCCGAACGAGGATCAGGGCTTCGTCATTACCGATGTGCAGACTCCGCCGACCGCCAGTTCGCAGCGGACCGATGCCGCCCTGCGCCAGATCGAACAGACGTTCCTTGGCAACGAAAACGTGGTGAACACGGTGGCGATCCGGGGATTCAGCTTTTCGGGTCAGGGGGCGAACGCGGGTCTCATGTTCTCCACCTTCAAGGATTACGGCGATCGTGACCAGACGGCGGCGGACATCTCCAACGAGATGAACATGAAGCTGTTCGGCCTGAAGGATGCGCAGGCCTTCACCCTGTCGCCCCCGCCCATTCCGGGCTTCGGCACCTCGGGCGGTTTCTCGTTCCGGCTGGAGGATCGGGGAAGCATGGGCCAGCAGGCGCTTCAGGCGGCGGCGGCGCAGCTCATGGCCGCCGCGCAGGAAGGCGGCAAGGTCGCGGGCCTGCGGGTGGAGGGGCTGCCCAACGCCTCGCAGGTCACCGTGGAAATCGACCGCGACAAGGCGCAGACCTTCGGCGTGACGTTTGCCGACATCAACCGCACCATCGGCACCAATCTCGGCTCGGCCTATGTCAACGATTTCCCCAATGGCGGGCGTCTTCAACGCGTGATCGTCCAGGCCGAGGAAAGCGACCGGATGCAGGCCGAACAGATCCTGGATCTGACGGTGCGCAACGTGAATGGCGGGATGGTCCCCTTCTCGTCCTTTGCCACGGTGTCCTGGGCGTCGGGGCCAAGCCAGGTGGTCGGCTACAACGGCTATCCCGCGGTGCGGATCGCGGGGCAGGCGGTGCCGGGCGTCTCCTCGGGCGATGCCATCGCCGAGATGGAGCGTCTGGCGGGCGAACTGCCGCAGGGCTTCGCCTATGAATGGACCGGCCAGACGCTGGAGGAGATCAGCTCGGGCAACACCGCCATGCTTCTGTTCGGGATGAGCATCCTGTTCGTCTTCCTTCTGCTGGCCGGTCTTTATGAAAGCTGGTCGATCCCGTTTGCCGTGATGCTGGTGACGCCGCTGGGCATTCTTGGCTGCGTGGCGGCCGTGATGCTGCGCGATATGCCCAACGACATCTACTTCAAGGTGGGGCTGATCGCGATCATCGGCCTGTCGGCCAAGAACGCCATCCTGATCGTGGAATTCGCCAAGGATCTGCGTGCCGAAGGCATGGGCCTGATCGACGCGGCGGTGGAGGCGGCCAAGCTGCGCTTCCGCCCGATCCTCATGACCTCCATGGCGTTCACCATGGGCGTGGTGCCGCTGGCCATCGCCTCGGGCGCATCGGCGGCCAGCCAGAACGCGCTGGGGACCGGGGTGATCGGGGGCATGATCTCGGCCACGATCCTTGCGATCTTCTTCGTGCCGGTGTTCTTCGTCTTCGTTCTGGGCGCGGTGCTGAAGCTGCGCGGCAAGGATCACGATCCGACCCGCCCGCATCACGAGGATGAGGCACAGGCCTGACATGAAAAAAGGCGCCCCTCGGGGCGCCTTTTCCGTTACCGTGACGGCAGATCAGTAGCGGTAGTGTTCCGCCTTGAACGGCCCTTCGACCGTGACGCCGATATAATCGGCCTGTTCCTTGCTCAGCTCCGTCAGCTTCACGCCGATCTTGGCCAGATGCAGACGCGCGACTTTTTCGTCCAGGGCCTTGGGCAGGATATAGACGCCGGGCTTGTAGGTGCCGGTCGTGGTCCACAGCTCGATCTGCGCCAGCGTCTGGTTGGTGAAGCTGGCGGACATCACGAAGGACGGATGCCCCGTCGCGTTGCCAAGGTTCAGAAGACGTCCTTCGGACAGCAGGATGATGCGGGCGCCCGAAGGCATCTCGATCATGTCCACCTGATCCTTGATGTTCGTCCATTTGTGGTTCTTGAGGGCGGCGACCTGAATCTCGTTGTCGAAATGGCCGATGTTGCCAACGATCGCCATGTCCTTCATCGCGCGCATATGCTCGATGCGGATGACGTCCTTGTTGCCGGTGGTGGTGATGAAGATGTCGGCGCTGTCCACCACATCCTCCAGCAGCACGACCTCGAACCCGTCCATCGCGGCCTGAAGGGCGCAGATCGGATCGACCTCGGTCACCTTCACCCGCGCGCCCGCCCCTTGCAACGACGCCGCCGAGCCTTTGCCCACATCGCCATACCCGCAGACGATCGCGACCTTGCCCGCCATCATCACATCCGTCGCGCGGCGGATGCCGTCGACCAGCGATTCCTTGCAGCCGTATTTGTTGTCGAACTTCGACTTCGTGACGCTGTCATTGACGTTGATCGCGGGGAAGGGCAGCTGGCCCTTCTTGTGCAGGTCGTAAAGGCGGTGGACACCCGTCGTCGTTTCCTCCGACACGCCTTTCAGCGCGTCGCGCTGACGGGTGAACCAGCCGGGGCTCGCGTCCAGACGTTTGCGGATCTGGGCGAACAGGGCCACCTCCTCCTCGCTGGTGGGCATGTCGAGAAGGCCGGTCTCCCCCGCCTCCACCCGCGCACCCATGAGGATGTACATCGTGGCGTCACCGCCATCGTCGAGGATCAGGTTCGCCCCCTCCTCGAACTGGAAGATCTGGTCGGTATAGGCCCAGTAATCTTCCAGCGTCTCCCCCTTGATGGCGAAAACGGGGACGCCCGCCTCGGCAACGGCCGCCGCCGCGTGATCCTGGGTGGAAAAGATGTTGCACGACGCCCAACGCACATCCGCCCCCAGCGCCGTCAGCGTCTCGATCAACACGCCGGTCTGGATGGTCATGTGCAGGCTGCCGGCGATGCGCGCGCCCTTGAGGGGCTGGCTGTCGCCATATTCCTCGCGCAGCGCCATCAGGCCCGGCATTTCGGTTTCGGCGATGGTCAGTTCCTTGCGGCCGTAGCCTGCAAGGGCGATGTCCTTGACGATGTAATCGGCCATGGGGCGCTCCTGTTTCATTCAGGCGCAGGCATATCAGCCGATCCGGACCGGGGCAATCAAGGCCGGAGGATCAGGGGCGCAGGCCGACCTGAACCAGACGTTCGGTGGCGCTGTCGCCCGCATCCCAATCCGTTCCCGACCCGATCACACAGGCAACGCCGTCCGGGCGGGTGTAGCTGACGGTCCACGTCCCCATCTCGGGCGATGCCCAGAGATCGAACGAGCGGCCATCGTCGCGCGCATGGGTGGCGACGATATCCTCGCCATAAACCTCGCCCAGATCGATCGCCAGCATCTCCGGCGATGCGCAATAGGGATCGGTGGCCAGCTGATCCATGCCCGTGCGGGTCACGGCATCGTAATAGGCCAAGTCCACCCGCTCCGCCCCGGAGGCGGGGTTCACGACGGCGGCGACCGGGCCTGCCAGAACCGTCAGGGCGGCCCCAGCCAGGGCCATGTGGCGCAACGTCATACGGATCATCTCAATCCCTCCATGTTCGCCAATTCAACCGGGATGCGGGGAAAATGTTCCGAACACGGGATTTGCGCCCCCGCGCCGGGCGCGCTACGACAGGCCGGACAGGCATGGATTTCGCATGAAAGGGCCCGGATCATGACCCGCGCATGGCAGCGCATGTTGTCCGGACGCCGTCTGGATCTGCTCGACCCCACACCGATGGATATCGAGGTCGCGGACATTGCGCATGGTCTTGCGTTCGTGGCGCGCTGGAACGGGCAGACCCGGGGGGACTGGCCCTATTCCGTGGCCGAACATTCGCTGCTGGTGGAACAGATCTTCACGCGACTGGACCCCACCGCACCCGCCGCGCACCGTCTGGCGGCCCTGCTGCACGACGCGCCGGAATACGTCATCGGCGACATGATCAGCCCGGTCAAAAGCGCGATCGGCCCCGCCTATGGACAGCTTGACGCCCGCCTGACCGCCGCCGTGCACCACCGGTTCGGCCTTCCCGCCGTCCTGTCCGTCGCGCTGAAACGGCGGATCAAACAGGCCGACCGGATTTCCGCCCGCATGGAAGCGGTGGAACTTGCGGGCTTCGACGAAAAAGAGGCCTCCCGCATTTTCGGAAAGCCTCCGGCCCCCGATATCACGGACGGCCTGCGTCTTATTCTGCGCCCGCCCACCGAAACACGGCAGGCCTTTCTGGATCGTTTCGCCGAATTGACGAATTAGACCGCCAAATCTTCCGGCGTTTTTCCCGCCTCAATTGCATCGGCGAACCAACGCGGTTTGCGCCCGCGGCCCGACCAGGTTTCGTCCGGCGCATCGGGATTGGCGTATTTCGGCGCTGCGGGGCTGCGGCGACGGGTTTGCGTCGCGGCCGCCAAATCCTGAAGTGAAAATCCAAGGTCGCGGGCCTCGGCCTCAAGCTTGGCGGCGACTTCACGCTTGCGGCGGATTTCGAAGGTCGAAATGGCCCGCTCGACCTGCTGCTTCATTTCCTTCAGGTCTTTCAAAGACATTTCGTTCAGATCCATCACCGGCCCTTTCCACAAGATCGTTTGAAGCCCATTAAAGAACTAACTAAAAGTTGCAATCGGGAAAGGCCCTTTCGGGCGAATATTCACAAATGTGCTTTATTTCGGGCTGCGCTTGGCAAGGATTCGCTGAAGGGTTCGGCGGTGCATGTTCAGCCGCCGGGCGGTTTCGGACACATTTCGGTCACACATTTCATAAACCCGTTGAATATGTTCCCACCTTACGCGATCGGCGGACATCGGATTGTCCGGGGGCAACGGATGAGGTTCATCCTTTGATAACAAAGCGTGCATGACTTCATTGGCGTCGGCGGGCTTGGACAAGTAATCGGTTGCACCGATCTTTACCGCCGCCACGGCCGTCGCAATTGCGCCATATCCGGTCAGAACGACAATGCGGCAATCCGGTCGGCATTCCCGCAGCATTTCAACGACGTCCAATCCATTGCCATCTTCCAGCCGCAGATCGACCACCGCATAGGCCGGCGCGCTTTCGGCGACCATCTGCCGCCCAAGGGCCACGGTGTCGGCGGTGCGGGTGGCGAACCCGCGTTTTTCCATGGCCTTGGCCAGCCGTTTCACGAACGGCTCGTCATCGTCCACAAGAAGCAGGCTGCGATCCTCGCCAAGGTCGGGAAATTCGTCGTCGGCCATCGCTCTCTCCTGGGGTCATTCGCGCCGAACCCTATCCCGCGCGGGGGGGAACGTCACCGGTCCTTGCATTGAATACGGGGGAAGCGGGCGGTAACATTTGCGAAATTCGCCCCGAACCGAGGATATTTCATGCATTCCGTCGCGCCCACCCCGATCCCGCGCGGCGACTGGCTGCGACTGCGCACCCTGATAAACCTGCGCTGGATCTCGATTCTGGGCCAGTTCGCGGCAATCACCGTCTGCTTTCGGCTTCTGGACATTCATCTGCCCCTTTTGCCCTGCTATCTTGCGGTGGCCGTTCTGGCGGCGGTCAACCTGACGCTGGCGATGCGCTGCCGCACCAATCGGCACCTGAGCGAGAACGAGGCCCTTCTGACCCTGCTGTTCGACATGTCGCAGTTGTCGGTGCTGGTCTTTCTGACGGGGGGATTGTCCAATCCGTTCGTGCTGCTGATCCTGGCGCCGGTGGTGATCGCCGCGGCGGCGTTGGGGCTGCGCACCACGATCATCCTGTCGGTCTGCGCCACCATATGGGTGACGGCGGTGACGATCTGGCACCTGCCGATGGAACTGTCGGACAATTCGCTGTTGCAGACGCCGGCCCTGTTCCGCTTCGGCTTCTGGCTGTCGATGGTGATCGGCATCGCCTTCACCTCGATCTATGCCCGCCGCGTCGCGACCGAGATCCGCACCACGCAGAACGCGCTTCTGGCCACGCAGATGGCGCTGGCCCGCGAACAGAAGCTGACCGATCTGGGGGGCGTGATCGCCGCCGCCGCGCACGAACTCGGCACCCCCCTGGCGACGATCAAGCTGGTCAGCGCCGAGCTGATGGAAGAGCTGTCCGATCGGCCCGACCTTCACGAGGATGCCGCCCTGATCCGCGATCAGGCGGTGCGCTGCCGCGACATCCTGCATTCCATGGGACGGGCGGGAAAGGACGACACGCTGATGCGGCAGGCCCCCCTGACCTCCCTCCTGCGCGAGGCGGCCGAACCGCATATCGCCCGCGGCCGCGTGGTCGAATTCTCGGCCCGCGGCGATGTGGCGGGGCAGGAGGACGACCGCATCCCCCTGATCCAGCGTCGGCCCGAAATCATCCACGGGCTGCGCAATCTGGTGCAGAACGCCGTCGATTTCGCCGCCACCACCGTCTGGGTCGATGCCCGCTGGAGCGAGGACGAGATCCGCGTCCGGGTTGCCGATGACGGCGAAGGCTATCCCGCCCAGATCCTCGGGCGCATCGGCGAGCCGTTCGTGCGCCCCCGCCGCCTGCCGCAGGATCTGATGCGCCGCCCGGGATATGAGGGGATGGGCCTCGGCCTCTTCATCGCCAAGACGCTTCTGGAGCGCACGGGGGCCACCCTGACCTTCGGCAACGGATCGCACCCTTTCCTCGCCCCCGAGGAGCATCCCTTGCGCAGCGGCGCGGTGGTGGATGTGATCTGGCCGCGCGACACGATCACCGCCGAAACAGGCCCGCTGGAGGAAAACCGGCCCTTCCCCCTTTCGTGACATCCGCGCAACAATCCTGCGCGGCCACACGTCCCACGCGAAAAACGGTCGAAAGTTAAAAATGAATTAACCATTTTGCACCCTACCATGCGGTGAAAACGGCACACGGGGAAGATGAATGCACGCGATCGGCCTGATGGACCTGCTTCGGATCGAAGCGCTCGCCCTTCTGGCATGTGGCATGGCCTTCGTGCTGCGCACCGTCATCGCCCGCCGCCGTCCCGCCCCCGCAATGGGCGGAGCCGAGACGGTCTTTCTGTTCGACGGCCCGCACCTTCTGGACGCCAGCGCCAGCGCCCGTACGCTGCTGACGCAGATCGGGGACGGGGACGGCACCCCGCGCGACCGCGTGATGGCGTTCCTGACCCGGCAGTTCGCCGACGCCGCCGATCAGTTCGACCGGCTGGAAACACTGGGGCGCCTGCGGTTGCACAGCCGGGATCTGACCTGCACGGCGGATTGGCGCGGGGGCGTGACCCGCATCGTTCTGGACGGCGATTCGCACGGGCCCACCGACATCCTGACCCAGCGCGTTCAGGCCGACGAGGTCGCGCGCCTGCGCCACATCGTACAGACCGCCCCCCTGCCCCTGTGGCAGGAAGCGGCGGATGGCGAGGTGATCTGGGCCAACCGCGCCTATTGCGCCGTGGGCGGCAAGGCCGCCGAGACATGGCCGTTGCCCCGCCTGTTTCCCGCCGATGCGCCCCGGTCCCGCCTGTCGGGCCCCGGCGACGTGCCCTTGTGGTTCGCCCTTGCCCGGTCCGGCACAGAGGGAGAGGTGCGCGCCGGGTTCGCCTGGCCGGTCGATCAGGCGGTGGACGCGGAAAACGCTCTCAGCGATTTTCGCCAGACGCTGACCCGCACCTTTGCCGACCTGCCCATCGGCCTCGCGATCTTCGACCATCGCCGCAACCTGCAAATGTTCAACCCCGCGCTTCTGGACCTGACCGGCCTTCCGGCGGATTTCCTGTCGGCCCGCCCCACCCTCTTCGCCGTTCTGGACGCGATGCGCGACCGCAGCATGATCCCCGAACCCAAGGATTATCACGGCTGGCGCAAGCGCATGGTCGATCTGGAAGAGGCCGCGACCCAAGGCCGCTATGAGGAGACGTGGAGCCTGCCTTCGGGCCAGACCTACCGCGTGGTGGGCCGCCCCTATCCCGGCGGTGCCATGGCCATCATGTTCGAAGACATCTCGTCCGAGATGACCCGCACCCGCCGCTTCCGCGCCGATCTGGCCCTGGGGCAGGCGGTGATCGACGCGATGGAGGAGGCGGTGGCCGTGTTTTCCCCCTCGGGCCAACTCGTCATCTCCAACGCCCGCTATGCCGATCTGTGGGGCGAGGAGGTGGGCACCTCCTTGGGCGAGGAGGCGGTCG